>NZ_DLLH01000038.1:0-15096 GCF_002476655.1 Treponema sp. UBA7567 | reverse complement strand
TGCTTGAGCCGCGTCAAAGACAACGGCAGAGGGATCGCTTCCGTGCTGATGCGAAACAACCCGAATTCCAAGTTTTTGGCCGTGCATTTCCAGCTGCTCTTCTGCGGCGGCGCGGAAAGTATCTGCGGCGGCTAAAATCACTTTTTTGCCGTTATTTTTTAGAAAGCCTGCAAGTTTCGCGGCTGTCGTTGTTTTTCCAACTCCGTTTACGCCCAAAAGCATAAAAATGCTGGTTTTTGAGTCGTCAATTTCAAAATCGGCGCGGTTTACAAAACCGCAAAGCATTCTTTCAAGCTCGTCCAAAATGGCATTCTGCTCATAAATTTTATTTTGGCGGCAAAATTTTTCCAGACTGCCAGTAAGCTCAAATGCGAGTTTTGCGCCAATATCGCCCTCGACAAGCAAATCCGTAAGCTCCTCAAAAAAATCCTCATCAATTTTGCCCTTGGAAAAAAGCCCTTTTAATTTTTGCGCAAACGTAATTTTTGACATTTTTCGACTCCAATATAATTATAAATAATTTTTACTTTTTTTGAACTGCGCGCGCAGGAAGAACTTCATTCGCCGCAAAAAGATAGCGAACCATTTCAAAAGCAAACCATGCGCCTGCCGTGCACGAAACTCCGATAGAATAGTACGAATATTTCTGCCATTTTTCTACTTCGTCAAAATTCGCCCGGCCGGCTGCATAAGAATTATTCACCGCCGTAAAATTTCCGACCGTAAAAAAAGTTGGAACTAAAGAACAGATTAAGACCGAATACGCCGTGTACATCCGCCGCCTTTGCCGGTCGATATGCTTTTCCCTGTCATAAGGTTTTGCGTTTACAGAAAGAGTATTTCCGTCCTGAGCGAGTTTTTCTGAAATATAGATGAATGCGCTTTCTCCCTCCGAATTTTCAAAAATTCCCAAAACCGGGCGTCCGTTCACAGTCGATGAGGCAAAACGGTTCTCTTCATCGACAGGAGAAGAATCGAGCGCGTTAAAGTAAAAAACGCCTTTTGCCATTTTTTTTAGGCAAAGCTCAAGATTTCCCATTGCAAGAGGCCTTAAAGTCGTTTTTACAGTAAAAAAATCTTCGCCGGCAAAAGCGTAATTTACGGTCTGCTTTTCAAAACCGTTTGCGGAAACAGTAATTGAATGAACTCCAGCGTTTACAATAACCTCCTCCTTTGAAGGAACAATTACTCCGTCAACGCTGACAATTCCGCTCTTTGCAGCCTGTTCAGGTTCAATTTCAATTTTTATTTTTACAGGAACTGAATTTGCAATTTCCGGCATTAAATTTCGCGCAATGTTCTGAGAAATCAAAACAAGGTCGTTTGCATTTCCAACTTCAGTAATTTCTGAAGAAGAATCTGCTCCAGGAAAAAAATAAAGTTTTACCGAAACAGAAACATATTCACCGTAAAGCGCGATTTTTCCAGTAAGAAGCGCATTGATTTTTGCGGCAGAAATTTCGCTGTTAAAGGAAAAGCTTTTTTCTCCAAATTCCATGGCTTTTTCCGAAGGAGAGAAAAGCGAAGACGGATCATTTTTATAAAGAACAACAGTTTCATTTATTTTTTTAGCCTCGCCGTCCTTTTTTTTCATAAAAGCAAAAGGAAGCTTTCCGAAAAAATTGTCATCGCGCTTTTTTTCATCAAAAATTTCACCATTTTCCAATGCAATCTGGCGTGAATATTTTTCTTTTGTTTTTTGCACGGCCGAAAGATTTTCGTCAATTTTCTTTTCAATCTCTGAAATTTTTTCTTCTTCTTCCCGAATCGCTTTTTTTAATTCCCGCGGGGTTGTCTTTGCAAGAACCAGAGAATCGCGGGTTTTGTTTTCTTTTGAGAGCTGCAAAAAAAGGGAAAGCCGTTCCGTCTGAAGAGCGTAAAGCTCGCGGTCAAGCTGTTCCTGGGAAGAAACGGAGCGGATTGAATTTTCAGCAATCTGCTCAAGAATCAGCTGCGGCAAGACCGAAGCAATCTTTGCATTCGAAGAATTTTCAACTCCTTTTTGAGAAAAGGTGAACTTCTGCCCTGCCAAAACCCAATCATCCGCAAAAGCAAAAAACGGGCAGCAAAAAACGAGAATAAAAACTGAATTTTTAAAAAACTTTATGAGCTTATCCACGGCAAAATCCACGGCATGAACCTGAAAAAAGCGCAGTTCCTACATATTTTCGTCAGAATCGTCAGTGCCAGCCGGAAGACCTTTCCATTGAGCCTGCAAAAACGCGTCGATAAACTGGTCAATATCACCGTCCATTACAGACTGAATATTTCCACATTCGTATTTTGTGCGGTGATCTTTTACCATTGTGTACGGCTGGAAAACATAAGTACGGATCTGATTTCCCCAGGAAATGTCTTTTTTTTCTGCGCCGAATTTGGCATTTTCTTTTTCTTTCTGCTCTTTGTAATATTGATAGAGTTTTGCCTTCAAAATGCTCATTGCCGTTGCGCGGTTCATAAGCTGAGAGCGTTCAGAATCGCATGTTACGACAATACCTGTTGGAATGTGCGTGAAGCGGACTGCAGAATCTGTTTTGTTTACGTGCTGGCCGCCTTTTCCTCCGGAGCGGTATGTGTCAACGCGCAAATCTTCCGGACGAATATCAACCTTAATCGTATCATCGAGAATCGGGAAAATAAAAACTGAGCTGAACGAAGTGTGCCTTCTTGCGTTTGCATCAAACGGAGAAATGCGGATAAGACGGTGTACACCAGCTTCGCCTTTTAATTTTCCATAAACGTAGTCGCCGGTAATCTGAATTGTAGTCGATTTTATTCCGCCTTCATCTTCCTGAAGATCGACAGTTTCCATTTTAAAACCGTTGCGTTCCGCCCACCGAATATACATCCGGCTAAGCATATAAGCCCAGTCGCAGGCTTCTGTTCCGCCCGCTCCTGAGTGAATAGTCAAGAAGCAGCCGTTTTTGTCTACTTCGCCGGAAAGAAGGTTTAAAATCGAAAGCTCCTCAAATTTTTTCTGGGCAGCTTCAAGAAGAGGCTTTAATTCTTCTTCGACACTCTGATCTTTTTCTTCAATTCCAAGGTCGTAAAGAGTCTCAAGCTCTTCTGCCTGTGCAATAAGCTCACGCCAAGGCTCGACACGGCCTTTTAAGTATTTTAGCTCGTTCATGGTGCGCTGCGCGTTTTCGGTATCGTTCCAAAAACCAGGAGCGGCGGTCATGGCTTCGGTGTCTTTTATTTTTTTATCGATCGCAGCGTGGTCAAAGACGCCCCCAGACACTGTCAATGTCATTTTTAAGCTTGTCTATAGGTTCCTTTAATTCTTCAAGCATTTTAATCTCCAAAAGCAGTTCAATTTTTTCCAGACAAAACTGCCCAAAATACATAACTTAATAGAAAATTTAACTTTTAAAGAATAAACAAAAGGCTTTTTCTTGTCAAACTGGCTTCAATGATGAATCCAAATTCAATTCAAAAAACGTGCAAAAAAAAGCAAAAAATGCTAAAATCAGAAAGAATATGAAATCTTTTTTTAAGCCTTTTTCATTCATCCTGTTGTTTTTTCTCCAGACCTTTTCTTTTGCCCAGGACAAGGCAAAGCCTTCAAGCCGTCCGATTGTAGATATGCTGTGCGCATCTGCCGTTTCGACAGACAAAATAAGGCTCACATGGAAACTTCCGCAGAATTTTAACGCGGCGTCAATTCTTGTTTTCAAAGACACGGTTCCAGTTAATTCAAAAACAGCGGAAAAACTTAGTCCGGTTGCAGAGCTTTCCCAAAAGACTCAGCAATATCTCGACACTGTGACTGATTTTAATGAATATTATTATGCAGTTCTCGCAAAACTTTCAGACGGAACTCTTTACAATGTGGTTCTTCCGTCGATAAACGCGACCGTGAAGGCAGTGGCTGTAAAACGTCCGGAAAAACCTCAGAAAAAATCAGAAGAGCAGATTGCCGCGGAGACGCCAAAACTTTACACAGACGGAACAATCCGCGAGCTTCCGCTTCCGTACATAGACTTAATCGGAGATTTTGAAAAAAAGCCTTCAAAGCTTTCAGCGGAAGTAGTAAATGCGGGAAAAAGCCTTGCTGGAAAAACAATCATTCAAAGGAAAAAACTCGAGCCATATTATTTTGACGAGGACATAACTTCACCTTCCGGAGGCGACGACTACTATCTTTTTGAAATTCTCAAGAACAGTTTTGTAAAAAAGAATTACGAGGCGTCGATTGTAGAATTAAAGAAATTTCTAAGCGTAAACCGCAGCGAGGAAACCACCAGCCGCGCGGCATTCTATCTTGCGCAATCGCAATATTTTACAGGAAATTACCGCAGCGCGCTGACAATGTTTCTTTTTACGCAGGACAATTGGCCGATTCTCTGCAAAAAATGGATAAATTCAACCCTGGACTTTTACACAATCCCAAAAAGTTGAAATAACTACAGATTTTTTATAGAATGACGGGAATATTTTAGAAAAAGTCTATCATTCTACAAAAAGAGAAGCACAATGCGTTTTTACAAGATTTCAAGAGTTTTTTTATTTTTATCGGTTTTTAGTTCCTCCCTTTTCGCCCAGGAAGCCCTAAAATCAACAGAAGAAGAATACTACGACTTTTTAAGCCTTACAGGACAGGCAGAACGCCCTACGCTCAGCTACCGCACATTAAGCGACAGTGAATGGCAGGTTACGGACGAAAACCATCTTTGGAAAGACAACAATCTTGGAACAAAGCGCACATTGTACGAATCAGACAGCACAGCAACAAACTGGTTTACAGCAGGAATCGACCGCAGCGTAAAGCTAAAGCTCTACGGCCCGGAATGGTTCAATTCATACAACACAAAAGCCCCATACGGCCAGAACGACGGCGCGCTTTGGCAAGGAAAAGGCTACAACACAAGTCTTACAGCCGGCGCAAGGCTTGAAGCCTACGGACTGGAGGCAACTTTTAAGCCGCAGGTAAGCTGGAGCCAGAACAGGGAATTTGAGCTAGTTGACAACAGCGCATATTATACAAACAAATACGCATATATCTGGGGATACGGAAACAATATCGGTGCAGACGCTCCGCAGCGATTCGGAAACTCTTCATTTTTTACATTTGACTGGGGCGACACTGAAATCCGATGGTCATGGCATACATTTACAGTCGGTTTTGGAGCACAGGCAATCTGGCTGGGGCCGGCACATCTAAATCCCCTATTACATTCAAATAATGCAGCTACATATCCAAAATTTGACATAGGTCTAAGAAAAACAGAATTACACCTACCTCATATAGGATGGAATATTGGCCACATCGAAGGAAGAATTTGGACAGGTTATCTCACAGAATCAGACTATTTTGACAATGATGAGTCTAATAATCATAATATGCTTCATGGCTTGACTTGTTCATACTCGCCATCTTTTATACCAGGATTAACACTTGGATTAAACAGAACTTGCCTTGTAAAAGCAAGCCGAGAAAACTTAAAATATGTAATTCCAGCAATAAAAAATACACATGTAGGAGAACAAGGAGCTGGAGAAGATCAAAAAATGTCAATGACCATTGACTGGCTTTTTCCAAAAGTTGGATTTGAAGTATATGGAGAAGTTGGACTTGATGACGGAACTCCTTTCTCAAACTATCTTAGGTCTGCAACACACATGGTCGGTCTAAAGAAAACTCTTGCATTTAGCAAAAAACATAATATTTTTGGTGAAATTTTCTTTGAATGGAGCAATACCGAAATGACTCAGGATTTCCAATTCCAATGGCCTTACAGTTTTGGATTTCATTACCAAATAACACAAGGATATACAAACAAAGGGCAGTGGCTCGGCTCAGGCATGGGATATGGTGGAGAAAGCCGCCTCATAGGTTTTAAGTTATACCACAACTTTGGATATGTTTATCTATTTCATGAATTTGCAAATATCGACTCTAACTATATATACTCAAAAGCAATAAACTCTGTTCCTTCCGACAATGTTTTAAAAGGCGAATGGCCAATAAGGTATTATAAAATCTTGGGTCTTGAAAATTTAAATTTTATAACCGAGAATTTTATTCTGTCCGAGGCTGTATATTATAACGACATAAGACACTACCTATACAGAAACCATACGTCCCTAGACAATTTTACGTTTTGCTTAAAATTAAAGTACAGTTTTTAGTCTTCAATGTAAAAAAGGCGGCTATTTAATTCTAGATTCTTATCGTTCATCTTTTGGAAGCGCCTAATTTTGCTTTCGAATCTTATTTAACAGCCGTTTTACAACCTCGTTTCGTTTGATTTTATATGAAAAAATGAAAAAGTATACGACTGGAACAAAAATAAAACAAATAAGAATTTTTATTATAAAATTTGCAATAGAATATTCAAAAATAAATTTTTTTATAAAAATATTTAGAAGAAATGAAATAGCTAATGTTACTGCAAAATATTTTAAGTGATCAAACAGATACAGAAAAAAACTCTTTATTGAAAAATGCTTTTTGAAAAGAATATACGAAGTGAAAATAAAATTAATGGCAAATAAGTTTATAGTTGTTCCTAAAAGAATTCCATATATGCCGAATTTTCTTGCAAGTATAAAATTTAAGAATAAATTCGAGAAAGCCTCTATAGCAGAACAATACTTAAAGTCCCACCACATGCCAAAAGCACCTGAAAAAACACCTTTTATATCCCCCATTGTTAAAAGATAAAAATATATGCAAATTAAAACAACTCCCTTGGTATTAAACATAAGCTCATTGCCAACCCAAATGTTCATAAAAGGCTGATATAAAACCATAAGACAAACAAAACACCAGCCAGAAATAACCATATACAAAAAATTTATATTATTGAAAAGTTCTTTAACTTTATCTTTATTCTCATTCGCAATAAAATTTCCCACTCCGGCAGTCATGCTTATACAAATGATATGAAGAAAACCATGAACAGCATTCATTATGTAATAGTAATTGCTATAAACAGTAACTGTTATAAGTCCTATAAAGTATGAAATAAAAATGCTATCAAATGAATCTCTTGTTGTTTGGCTTATTTTTGAAATAAAAAGCCCCAATGTTTTTTTATAAATATCCTTCTTCTGTTCTTTTGCTATAAAACCTTTGCAAACATATTCAGGATAAACTTTAGAAGCTAAAACAGAAACTGTGATGTTTTTGGTTATCGTCATAAAGGGAATTATTATTGTATATACATAAATGTTTTTGAAGAATAACAATATAATTATTTGAACAACAGGCTTAAATATTGAAATAAAAGTATCAATTTGGCTTAGCTTGTCATTTCTCTGAAAAGCATTAAATAGTGAATTTTTGTATGCAAATAAAAAATAAGACAGAACAGAATTTGACAGATAAATACAGTAAAGCAAATAAATATTAATATCGCTTGGATAATCCGCTTTTATAAAAAGTTTCAAGAATGGCAGAATAAGCAGACCAACACATAAGACAATAAATCCAACTATTCTATAAATTTTTCTAAATAAATTGAGCAAAGCGCATATTGCATTCTTGTCATTGTCAGCAATGGGCTTATACATGCTATAGACAATAGCAACACCAAAACCTGCTTCTGCCAAATTTAAAAATTGTAGTATTGAGGCAAAAAGACTGTTAAGACCTAAATATTCAGCCCCCAAAAGCTTTATCAAAAGAGTTCGTGTTATAAAAGGAAGCAAATTCTGGATAATCTGGTTAAAAAAACCCCAGAAAGAATTTCTTAAAGTATTTTTTGTTCTATTGAATTTCATTTTTTATGGGTTTTAAATAATACTCCTCCCCTATTCAATTTTGCCCTATCCCTTAAATTTTTAATTTCTATATCAGAAGGTTTTATCCCATTTTTCCAAAGAACATAAGCCAAAGATAGCTGGTCACGCTTTGAATAGTCTCTTATGAATGTCCACCATTCATCCATTATTTTTATTACATTACGCTCATTATGAACACGGTATATAAGGTTGTTCTCATTTAAACCATAATGTACAGGGAAATTATTGTTTTGCAAAAATTCTTTTATTTTTAACAAATTTTCTTTTGTATCGAAAGCATTTTCTCTCACATTTTCTATTTCATTATAAATGCAATCATCTTTCCAGTGCTTAGGAATCACCAAGCTTTGCTTTTTATTCAATATTTCATTAAAAATCTGATTGTCTGTAAAAATAATATTTCCATCTATATATATGCTCTCTTTATAATCTGGAAATAACACATGCGGATGAGTTTTGTGCCAGCGATTATTTCTAGTATTGTCAAGTTCACAAAATTCCAAAGGTTTTATACTCCAAGCTCCATAGTTTTTATAGCGCAATAATTTTTCACTATCAGTGAAACAAACATAATCCCATTCCGGATTCAAATACTCCTGAAGTAAAAGAGCTTCATATCCACCTGTTATACAAGTGTACAAAACCTTGTTTTTTTTATAATTATAATTAGTTAAATAATCAATTTGGGTCAAAAGTACATCACATCTATTTTTTAGTTCTGTAGAATCAATTAAAAAATTATTAAGTTTTTTCCGTATGTACTCTTTTAAAAACATAAAAACATCCTTATTGCTGTTCATTTTTCACAAGATTATAGTATAATGAGAAATATGATATACGATTGTTTTACTTTTTTCAATGAAATAGAACTTTTAAAAATCAGACTGAACACTTTAAACGCTGTTGTTGATAAGTTTGTAATTGTTGAGGCTGACAAAACGCAACGAGGAGTCTCTAAAGCTTTTAATTTTGAAAAAATAAAAGCAGAATTTGACAAAAAATACCCTGGTAAAATAATTTATATAAAAGCAACAGATTGCCCTGTCTTAAAAAATTCAAAAGACTGGGCAATTGAGCACTTTCAAAGAAACGCCATTATGGGGGGGGTATACAACTGTAAATCAGAAGATTTGATAATGATTTCCGACATAGATGAAATCCCAAATCCAAATATATTAAAAAATCTGCACGATTACACTGTTATTCCCGTAAATAAATCGAATAACAACAAAAAAATACACTTAAAACAGATATTTTCCATTCTGGGTGAAAATAAGAAATTTTTAAAATCGAATACACTTGATTATTTTTTTAGAATATATGGGTGTAGCCCTTGAGCAAGACCTTTTTTATTACTATTTCAACAATCGCGCTAATCAAAAATGGTATGGAACAGTTTTATGCAAATATAAAAACCTTCGTATTCCTCAGCAATTGAGAAACAGACGGGAAATAATGCCGTATGTAAAAAACGCAGGCTGGCACTTTTCTTATATGGGCGGAATTGAACAGGTAAAATTAAAACTGAACTCAATAATTGAAGGCGATAATTTTAAGCTGCCTCCGCAATTTTCTTCAGAAAACGACTATATAAATTTTTGTCTGGATAATGGCAAGGATGTGTTCGGAAGAAAAGAGCTTTCGTTTCAGTTTATTGATTTAAAGAAAATTGGATTGCCTAAAATAGATGAGATAAAAGAGCTTTATCCTAATTTCTTTCACTAAAAGGTCGAATGTCGAGTTTTAAATTTTAGTGTCATTATCGGGCTTGACCCGATAATCCGTTGGAAAGACTGCCGTGTCAAGCACGGCAATAACAGCCTTGTTAGCACAGGAATAACTGTTTAGCAGCTGTTTTTATTAAAATTCGAAATTGAGCCTAATAATAAGGAGTTTTTGCACTTATGAATAAAAATAGAAATTCAAATTTTGAGCTAATGAGAATTTTTGCAATGTTTCTCATCGTGTTTTGTCACGCCTGTCCAGAAGGCACATGGTTCAAGACTTCTGCAAACTTTTATTTTATAAGCTCATTTAAAAACTGGACCGGAATGCTAGGGAATTGGCTTTTTATCCTCGTGTCTGGCTATTTTGTATCTCTGTCATCTTTTTCATGGAAAAAAATTTTGAAACTCTGGTTTCAAGTTTTCTCCATATCGGCGGCAATTGGTCTGATTCTTTATTTTGCAAAAATTCCTGTCATAGGCTATGACAACGAGCTGTATCAAGACTTAGGATTTTTTAATGCGGCACACCTGATGACTAAAAAAGACTTGTTAAAAGCATTTCTTCCTACTCTGCTTGGACACAACTGGTTTGCCGCTGCCTACATTTCATTTTATTTTTTTGTTCCGTTTTTAAATCTTTCTTTAAAATATTTAGATAAAAATACCCATAAGAATATAATCATAACAATGATTTTGATTGGCACGGTTTTACCATTGGTGTGGTTTCAAATTTTTTTCAAAGCGGATAACTTGTTTTATTTTATATTAGGATTTTACATTGCATCATACATAAGAATTTATAATCCGCCATTTCTTAATAGCAACAGAAAGAATGTAATAATCTCTTTTTGTATATGCATATTTTTCTTTCTTTGGAAATTTGCAATGTTAAAATATGGCAAATACATTCCCTACGTAAAAGATCATTTAGATTATTGGGCAAGCTATCCTTTTAGCGGATTCAATAAATTTCCGCTTTTGATATGCGCAATCTTTTTGTTTGCTTTTTTCAGAAACTTAAAAATGTCCTATAACAAATTTATAAACCTTATAGCAAGCACAACTTTTGGAGTTTACCTTATCCATGAAAATTTGCTTTTAAAGAAACTCATCTGGCATAAGCTGTTCAAGTTTGATGCTTTTATTGACAAAACCTATTTTATTTTTTATATGATTTTTGCAGTATTAATGGTATTTTTCATATGCTCAATCTTAGAAATCGCTCGAAAAAAAATCACAGAAAAACCAATTGAAATATTTACAAGTAAGTTAAAAATACTCTAATTTTTTATCAGTTTTTTGGCTCAAAAAGATTGTTCCGATACAAGAATTCTTTGAGCCGAACTTTTAAATAATCAATCTTGCTATATTCTCCAATTATAGATTTATCTAATTGCCTGTCAATTTTTAGAGAGTCTAGCGCATCAAAAGAAAAATCATTCCAGTCAATCTTTTCTGACAAATGCTGCTCATTGAACAATTTAGCAATGGCATTATCAGACGCGCAGTGAACGCCGGAATTGTCCCAGCCCGTATTTTTTACCAGTGTTTCTTTTGGCATTATTGAAAAACGGTCTAGCAGAATCTGGCCTATGGAATTTGTATAATCATAAGGCCGCACATTTTTATCTTTTATAAATGAAATCGCGCGTGTATAGTTTTTTTTGCTTGCGGTGCGCAATTTTTTGCACAGTTTTTTATTTCTGAATAATTTTTCAAAAAATTCATTTGTAAGAATGCTTTTTGCCTCCAAATAACGGTCTTTCCAAGTGGCAAAGCCCCAGTCAGAGAAATACCGTTGAACTCTCACAACATTAAATTCATTTTTATCATAGAAAATCGGGTATGAATATCCTGAAATACTTTCAATAGACTTGTCATCTTTAAATTTTTCCAGACCTTTATTTGCATATTCTAAAAAACATTTTGCAAATATATTGTCATCCTCCGTAAAAATAAAAGTCTCGTAATTTTCACAGACATATCCAAGAATTGACTTTATATTTTCTATAGCGCCAAGATTTTTTTCTCTTTTTATAACAACAACTTTGTTAAATCCTGTCAACGAATCAAGATAGCCTGATATTAGCCTCCATCCGTTTTCATATTTTTCCGCAGGCGGATAATCAAGCGCAACAATCAAATCGGTTTTGTCTGCGTATTTATTGATTTTTAGCGACTCAACGCAGTTTTTAAAATGCTCAAAGCGATTCAGAGTGGGAATTACAATAGGCGCATAGTTCATTTTCTTAATTCCTATTTAGTTAATATAAGATTTATAATGCGTTTCAAATCTTTATCTGAAATAAGGTGATGGATTGGGAGACAAAGAACAGTATCAGCCATTTTATTAGCTATAGGAAGATTTTCTTTGCTTGCAGAAGGAATATTTTCGTAAGGAGAAAAGTTTGTGATAAGCGGATAGAAATAACGTCTGCTCAGAATCCCTCTGTCTCGAAGTTTTGTAAAAAGCTCATCACGAGAAAGCCAATATTTAGAAGAATCAACAAATATAGGAAAATAAGAATAATTATAATTCACATTTTTCTGCTCATTAAAAAAAGAAATTCCGGAAATTTCTTTTAATGCCTTTCTGTATGTCTCAGCCACATATTTTCTATGAGCAATTGCGTTATTGATATTAGTTAGATTCAGAATGCCATAGGCAGAGCGAATTTCATCAAGTTTTCCGTTTATGCCAGTTTCTGTTATATAGATTTCCGATGTGTAACCGAAGTTTTTTAATGAATCAATATAGTCTTTTGTCTCTTTATCCTTACATACAATTGCCCCCCCCTCTACAGTGTTATAGGTCTTTGTAGCATGAAATGACAAAGTAGACAAATCTCCTTCTGTAAGAATGGATTTCCCATTTTGTTTTACATTAAAAGCATGCGCCGCATCATATACCACTTTCAAATCATATTTATCAGCTATTTTTTTTATTTCAGCTGTATCGCAAGGGTTTCCATAGACATGCACAGGCAAGATTGCGCAAGTTTTATCAGTTATTGCATTCTCAATTTTTTCAGGATCCAAATTGCCAGTTTCAGGCTCAATATCAACAAACACAGGCTTTAGGTTGTTCCACATAAGAATGTTGCTTGTTGCAACAAAACTATATGGTGTCGTGATAACTTCATTTCTGCCGTCTTTTCCTAGCTTTAAAGCTTGAACTGCAACAAGCAAAGGAATTGTGCCATTTGTAAAAAGAGAAATATATGGAACTCCTAAAAAATCAGCAAGTTTTTCTTCTAGCTGCTGATGGTAATATCCGTTATTTGTAATCCATTTTCTATCCCAGATGTCTTTTAAAAGCGGAATAAAGTCATTCAAATCTGGAAGCAATGGAGATGTTACTGTTATCTGATTATTATTCAAAATCATATATCTATTATATCAAATAATTATTTTATTATCAAACCACAGAAGAAACGATGACATTTTTTTGTATATAATCTATACTTTGCGGAGTTTCAGGAATTTTATTGTATGGATGTTTCAATAATTATTGTGAATTACAACACCAAAAATCTTACAAAAGACTGCATAAATTCTATTTATGAACAAACAGCAGGTTTAGAATTTGAGATAATTGTGTCTGACAACAATTCTAAAGACGGTTCCATTGAAATGATAAAAGAATCATTTCCAAATGTGATTTTAATAGAAAACAATGAAAATCTAGGCTTTGGACGCGCGAACAACAAAGGTCTTGCTGTTGCAACCGGAAAATATATTTTTTATCTAAACAGCGATACAATTCTATTAAATAATGCGGTAAAAATATTTTTTGACTACTTTGAAAAACACAATAATGAGAACATTGGAGCATTAGGCTGCAATCTACAAAATAAGGATGGAGAAACAATACATTCATTTGGACAAATTGTTCCGCTAAAAAAAAGAGTAAAAACGCTTTTCCATACATTCTTAGGAATTTCAAAAGATACAATCAAATATTTTTTAACCCATAAGAAAGAATCGATAAAAATAGAACATCATCAAAATTTTACAACAGGAGAAGTTCCTTATATCACGGGCGCTGATTTATTTGTAAAAAACAATGATTTTGCAAAGTATGATGAGCGATATTTTATGTATAATGAAGAGGTTGACTTGCAATTGCAAATGCATAAAGCAAATCAAAAATCAATATTAATTGAAGGCCCGAAAATAATACATCTTGAAGGCGGCTCGACTGAAAAAAAACTTTATAAAATATTTTACCTCTCTTCAATTGGAAACCAGCAGCTTTTTCTTTCATACGTTCAATTTTATAATAAAAATGAACACAAGCCTTTTCTTTTAATTTTATTAAAGCTTGCAATATTCTTAATATGGGTAAATCCATATCTTATAAAGAATACTAAGAAGAACATTCCAAGACTTTTAAAATCTTAAATCATTAAACAAAAAAAATAATACAGAGGCATTTATGAATCTTTTATATGACCTATCTGCAACCCAGCCTTCTCCTGAAAGCAAGTTTCATGGCGGCGGAGTTTACGGCGAAGTTGTATTTTTCAAACTTCTTGAATATTTGGACAAATTCAACCTTATATGTTACTACAATGCAGAAGCATATCTTAATCCAAAGATTCTGTCTGCCATAAAAGAATACGATATAAAACTTTACGACCTAAATAGGAAAAATATCGAAGAAATTTTAAAAGAAGAAAAAATTGATAGAATTTATTCAGCAATGCTTAACTTAAATCAGAATATTCCGCTCGGAAAAACCGAAGTTTACACGACAGTGCATGGCTTAAGAACCCTTGAAATGCCATTTGATAAAATCATGTTGAGTTATGCAACTTCTTTAAAAGAAAAAATAAAATTCTTGTTATTCATGACACTAGCTAAAAAAATTTATTTAAAAAAGCTGAAAATAATAAACGGAAGATTAGTTGCTGACAAAAGAATCAATGTAATCACAATCTCAAATCATTCTTTAGCATCTATAAAATCTTTTTATCCAGAAACACAGTCAAAAGAGATTCCTGTTTTTGCCTCCCCTACTTTTTATCAGCTTGAAAATCATAGGCAATTAGAAAAAATCAACATCGATGAATGTGCAAAAAATAATTTTCCAAAATATAATATTCAAGAGGGGATGTTTTTTTTAATCACAAGTGCGGCACGGTGGACAAAAAACGCATTGAGAGCAATATGGGCATTTGACTCGCTTTTCTCTGACAGAATTGCCTTAGACTTCAAAGTTGTTATTACAGGTGTAACAAACAAAAAAATATTTACAAGAAAAATAAAACATCCTGAACATTTTGTTTTCCTTGGTTATGTGGACAGAGACTTTCTTGAAGCACTGACGGCAAAACAATACGCATTTATTTATCCCAGCCTAAATGAAGGCTTTGGCTACCCTCCAATAGAATCATTTAAATACGGCATTCCTGTAGCCGCAAGCGGAACATCTTCAATTCCTGAAGTTTGCGGGAACGCTGCAATTTATTTTGACCCATATTCAGTGTCTGAAATAAAAAATCGAATTGTTCAATTATTAGATAAAAATATATACGATGAATATTCAAAACGTGCAGAAAAACAATTTAAAATAGTTTCCGAAAAACAAAAAGAGAATTTACAAAAACTCGCTGAA
>NZ_DLLH01000029.1:50307-50479 GCF_002476655.1 Treponema sp. UBA7567 | reverse complement strand
GAAATTAAGGGTAATTAAGAATAACTTTTTGAAGGCAAATCAAAGACAAAAAGTTCAAATTTTTTTTCTAAAAATGTGTAAAAGTTGACTTTTGGCGGAATTTATATATTAGGTTCAATTAGAACTGAAAATTTTGCTGTCATTTTCGGATCTAATTTTACTGTCATTATCG
>NZ_DLLH01000029.1:18627-50231 GCF_002476655.1 Treponema sp. UBA7567 | reverse complement strand
TGACAGAATTATAGTGCGGGATTGACAGAATTATTAGTTCGGGAATGACATTCGTTTAGAGCCCGTCGCTAAAACGGCGTTTTTAGGAGAAAAAAATGTCTTTGAAAAATGAATTGACTCCAGCGGAGAAATGGAACAGTCTTACGCTTGCAAACAATTTTATTTTTTGTTTAAACACTNNTTATTTTTTGTAAAGTTCTGGAAGAAAATCCTGATGTTTCTAAAAAAATTCTGGAGATGCTTTTAAACATAAAAATTGATAGAATTGAAAAAAATTGCTCGGAATACTCTCTTAAAACAGATTTTGAGTCTCATGGTGTCCGGTTTGATGTTTATGTAAAGGATGGAACCGGACGTTGCTTTGATATTGAAATTCAGACTTCTAACGTAACAAAGCTTGCAAAGAGAGCAAGATATTATCAGGGGTTGATGGATGTTGACAATATTCAATCCGGCGGAAATTATGAAAGTTTAAAAGAAAGTTATGTGATTTTTTTATGCATGGGCGATGCTTTTGGCTATAATCTTCCGGTTTATACTTTCCGCTACTTTGCGTTAGAAGACAAGAATATAGAGATGAGCGACGGGACTGTCAATGTCTTTTTTAACGCAAGCATGTATGATAAAATGCAGTCAGAGAAGTTGCGTTCATTTTTTAAGTACCTGTGTGGAAAAACGTCAAAGGACAATTTTACAGACAGGCTTTCTGCATTGGTCGAACGTGTAAAAATGAACGCCCAATGGAGGCATAGATATATGACATGGGAACAGGAAATGCGGATACAGGCAGAAGAACGGGCTCAGGAACTTGCACCTGTGATAGCTCAAGAACTTGCAAAAGATATAGCTAAAGATATAGCTAAAGATATAGCTAAAGATATAGCTAAAGATATGGCGAGTGATATGGCTAAAAACATGGCAGAGGATATGGCTAAAAACATGGCAGAGGATATGGCTAATGGAATTGCAAAAAATTTGGCCAAAGAAGAAGTTGAGGAAAAAACTCTTGAGACTGCTAGAAAAATGCTTTCTAAAAATATTCCTGAAGATGTTGTTGCAGAGTGTACAGGGCTGAAACTTTCTGAAGTAAATAAACTCCTGAAAGGCTGATTGTTTTATTCTGAATTTTTTGTAAAACAAACTGCGGAGCGCGCGGAAAGTCTATGCAGTTTTTTAGGATGCCTTACGCCGGACATGGAAGCCTTTAGTTGCCGGCTAATGCCGGCAATGAGCGGTTAGCGAAGCTGGAATGGCCGGTCGCGGGAAGCTGATGCCGTCCAAAAATGGGTATGTCTAATAAGTGTTTTTACTGTCATTATCGGGCTTGACCCGATAATCCATGCAGATAGATTCCCGCATCAAGTGCGGGAATGACAGAATTATTAGTGCGAGAATGACAGTATTGTTAACAGGAAAATGACGACATTGCTGACACGGGAATAAATGTTTGGATTTACGGGCATCCTCTTTGTTTGTTATTCCCAGCCGAATGTTGCCGGCGGCTTGTTTGTTGCATCGAAATACAATGCGTCTACAAACGGAAGGGCCGCAATCTGACGGATAATTTCTTTTAATACGTCCATTGGAAGCCATGCAAAGCGGGCGGTCATAACGTCTTCCGAGCAGACTGGGCGCAACACAAAGCTTGCTTTTTCTTTTGACGAGGCATAAGGCAAATCGATTGTAAGATGCTGGAAAATTGAACTGTAAAGGCCGTTTTTGTGCAATTGTGTTAAAACGATGTTGTCAACTTCGCGCAGCTGGTCGAGCCGTTCTTTTGTACAGTAGCCTTCCTGAATTTTCAAGTCTTCGTCTTTTAATTGAGGATTCTGGTAGAGCTTTAGAATTGTGCGGTTCAAGAATTGCGAGCTGTTTGTAATTCTTGAAGAGCAGCTTTCGACTTTTTCGCGTTTTTTTGGAATATGATAAAATCCGTTGCCTTCGTTTTTAAAAGCGAGGCAGGCTGGAAAACGGTATGTCCTGAAATCTCCCTGCACTCCGACTGAACGCACTGGCAGAACTGAGCGCTTTAATTCTGAGGCGCAGTTTGGACAAAACTGGTCGATTACCACGCTGTCGAGCTCTTTTTGAGCTTTTGCAAGCTCTTCTTTGTCGCTGTCTGTAAATGTGCCGTCAGAGCAGAGCACATTGATTGAAAGGCCTGGGCCTGGAAACGGATGGCGCATTACGAGCTCGTCTGCAAGTCCGAGTTTTTTTCCGATTGAGCGGACTTCGTCTTTGTACAGATCTTTAAGGGGCTCGATAATCATGCCCTGTTCAATAAGTTTCTGGATTCCTTCTACGCGGTTGTGATGTGTTTTTATTGTCTTGCTGTTTTTTGTTCCGCCCGATTCGATTATATCCGGATAAAGAGTGCCTTGCGCAAGCATCCATTTGTCTTCGTCAAGATTCTGTTCTTTTACGAAAGCGTCGCGCACAGTTATAAAATTCTCGCCGACTGCCATTCTCTTTTTCTGAGGGTCGGTAAGGCCTTTGATTGCGTTCAAAAAACTTTCGGAAGCGTCTTTTACTACAAAATTTTTGAATCCGTGGCCGTGATATGCCTTTTCGACATTTTTTGATTCGTTTTTGCGCATGAAGCCGTTGTCGATATGAAGTCCCAAAACTCTGTCCTGTCCGAGAGCTTTGTTTAAAAGCGCAAATGCGACTGTCGAGTCAACGCCGCCGCTCAAAAAGAGAAGAACGTTCTTTGTTCCGGCATCTTTTTTTATTGTTTCTGTAATGTGCGAAAGAACTGTGTCTTCGTCCCAGTTTATTTCCATTCCGCAGAAATCTGCGAAATTCTTAAAGATTTTGTTGCCTTCTGGAGTGTCTTTTACTTCGCAATGGCACTGGAGCGAAAATCTTTTTTTTGCAAGGTTTTGAAGGGCTGCAAATTTGCAGTCCTTTGTTGAGCCTATGACCTCAAAGCCTTCTCCTGGCTCTAAAACTTCGTCCTGATGGCTCATCCAAACCTGAGTCTCTGAAGATATGCCTTTTAAAAGCGGTGATTTTTTTCCTTCCTGGGTTTGAATTAAAGTCGCATGCCCAAATTCTCCAGTGTGCGCTTTGCCGACTTTGCCGTTGTATGACTGCGCCATAAGCTGATGGCCGTAGCATAATCCAAGAATTGGCAAGTCAAGGGTTAGAATTTCTTTATTGAAGTCAGGAACGTTTTCTTCATAAACGGAAGACGGTCCGCCGCTTAGAATGATTCCTTTTGCATTTTCAAAAACGGAAAGCTCTGCGCTTGGCAGCGCAATTTCTGAATAATATCCCATTGCGCGAAAACGTTTTGCGATAAGATGCGCATATTGTGAGCCGAAATCCAGGACAACGATTTTAGAACGTGACATTTATTTCTCCATAATAATAAAGTTTGCAACGCAAACTTGTGGATACAAACAAGAATAATTTGCTTCCGATTATAAATTATTTTGAATAAATAATAAACGGGTTTTGAAAGGAATGTTGTTTCTGTAAAAAAATCTAGCGCTCAAAAACTAAAGGCTGTGCTTTTTTAGTTTTGTCAAATATTCGCTCAGTTCTTTTAAAACTTTTTGGGTAACCTGCTGGTTTGATTTTACGAGGAACCTGAAATTTTTACCGCGGATTTTTACTAGTGCTGTGTCGGTTACTGCTGTTGCTGTTGAGCTCCGTGGCTTTACGAGAATGCAGTTTAATTCGCCAAAAAAATCACCGCGGTAATAAAACAAAGTGTCTTCGTATTCGTTTCGGTCAAGTTTTACGCAGCCTTTTAGAATATAGTAGGCAAAAGTATTCTGGTCGCCTTCTTTGTAGAGTTTTTCGCCTGGCGCAAGGTAGGTGAGCGCAAGCTGGTTTGCAAGGAGAAAATCGGGACGTATAAAAAGTGCGCGCTTTAATTTTTCTGAAAAATTCGAGCCTTCTTTTTTGGGAAGAAGATAAAGTTCTCCAAGCAAAAGTTCATCAAAAAACTGGCAGACAAAAATGTACTGGGCAAAAAACATAAAAAAAACGAAGAAAAAAAAGATGTCCAATAGCAAGATAATTACGTTTCCGAGCACGCCGTAAATCATGTTATAGCGGCTTATGTTGATGAATGAATGCAAAATCGTTCTAAAAATCCAGAAGCTGACTGTGCAGACAAAGCCGGACAAAAGACAGAGCCGGAATTTAGGTTTTGTGCCTGAGCCGATTTTGTACATTAAAACGACGACGATAAGAATAAAAAGGTTAAAAAGCGATGAAAGAAATTTTCCGTTTAAAATGCTGTCGTAAATAAAATCTAATTGTGGAAAACGCTGGAAAAATGGAAGCTTTAGAATCGTTTTTATCGACATATAGGCGAATAAAAAGCTTACGATTATTGAAACGAAAATAAATTCAAAGACAAATGCTAAAATTTGGTTAAAAAGCGCGCGCCGTTGCTGCTGGTCGTGGAAAATATTTCTCATGGCGGCAAAAACCGAAGCAAAGAGCCTTCGCGCCATCCATACAATAAAAAATAAAAGAAGAAATTCCAAAGTGCTGAATCTTTTTGGCGTTTGAAAGGCGGAAATTACGCTCCGCGGATCAAAATATTTTTGAAGTTCTGGAATAGCGCTGTAGATAGATGCAAACAGTTCTGGAGAAGCATGCAAAAAGCGCACTGCAATCAGAATTGCCATTAAAAGCACCGGAACAACAGAAAAAATAAGGTCAAACGAGCAGGCGCTTGAATAGCTTAGCAGACCGTTTTGAAAGAACAACTTTAGGTTGAGAAAAACGCTCTGTGCAAAAGTTACAATGGTGACTGCCCGTTTTTTCATCAGAGACTACAAAATTAGAAATCTGCGAGTTTTGGAGCGCGCGGGAACGGAATAACGTCGCGGATATTCTGCATTCCTGTAACGTAGAGCAAAAGACGCTCAAATCCAAGTCCGAATCCTGAATGAGGAACTGTGCCGAATTTGCGCAAATCCAGATACCAGCTGTAATCTTCCGGTCTTAAACCGAGTTCTTTGATTCTGTTTAAAAGCTTGTCGTAGTCTTCTTCGCGTTCTGAACCGCCGATAATTTCGCCAAGTCCAGGCACAAGAACATCGACAGCTTTTACTGTTTTTCCGTCGTCATTCGCCTTCATATAGAAAGCCTTGATTTCTTTTGGATAGTTGTAAACCATTACCGGGCATTTGTAGATTTTTTCTGTCAAATAGCGTTCGTGCTCAGTTGCTAGATCGCAGCCCCAATATGGCTTGTATTCAAAATCTTCTGCATGCTTTTCGAGCTCTGCGATTGCCTCTGTGTAAGAAACACGCTTGAAAGGAGTTTCTACAACGTGGCGCAAGGTGTCGATTACGCCTGGCTGAATTCTCTTGTTGAAGAATTCCATATCTGCCGAACATTTTGTCAAAGCCCAGTTCAAAAGATATTTGATAAAATCTTCCTGAATGTCCATGTCATCTTCGAGGTCGAAGAATGCCATTTCTGGCTCGCACATCCAGAATTCTGCCAGGTGGCGGGTTGTATTTGAATTTTCCGCGCGGAAAGTAGGGCCAAAAGTGTAAACACGTCCGAGAGCAGTTGCCAAAGTTTCTGCCTCGAGCTGCCCGGAAACCGTAAGGCTTGCTTTTTTGCCGAAAAAGTCCTTGCTGTAGTTTACAAGCTTTGAAGCGTCGTCTTTTTTCATTCCAGAAGCGCCTTTTTCAACTGCGATTTCCGCAAGTTTTTCCATTGAAAGTGTTGTAATCTGGAACATTTCGCCAGCGCCTTCGCAGTCAGAGCAGGTGATTTCTGGAGTATTGATGTAGTAAAAGCCGCGTTCCTGAAAGAATGTGTGCAGGGCAAATGCCATCTGGCTTCTCATTCTAAAAACTGCGCCGAAAGTATTTGTGCGGGCGCGCAAGTGCGCATTGTCACGCAAAAATTCCATTGAAGCGGCTTTTTTCTGAATCGGATAATCTGAAGGGCATTTTCCCAAGACAATGAGTGTTTCGAGATTTACTTCGACAGACTGGCCTGAAGCAGGAGATTTTATAAGTTTTCCTGTAGCCTTGAGCGAGGCGCCTGTCGAAAGGTCTTTTAATGCTTTTTCGATATTTTCAGAATTCTGTGGATTTGCCGGATTTGTGCGGTCGAAAGTAAGCTGAATAGAAGCGAAGCAAGAACCGTCATTTACCTGAATAAAAACAAGATTCTTTGAATCGCGGACTGTACGTGCCCAGCCGCAAACTGTAACCGGGCGGCCGTCTGGTGCGGATGTTAAAATATCCTTAATAAGTTCTGTTTTCATAATCCATTAGTATATCGAATTTTAACTGGTGTTTCAACGAGCATTTTTTGCGTGCTTTTTACTGCTTTAAAAGTTTTTTGTCTATTTTTTCGCGGCGGCTGTTCATATTGTAGTCAAAAAGCGAATAGCCGATTTTGTTCATCTTTTTTAAGAGTTCTACGTAACGTGTTCCTGGAAGAATTTTTTCTGCTTCTTCCATATAAAGACTGCATTTTTGAGTGTCTTTCTGTTCAAAATAAAACTGCGCAAGGTTTATGTTGCAATAATATTTGTCGTAGCTGGAAACTGCATATTTTTGCGCGCTTTTGAAAAATTCTCCGGCTTTTGAATTGCTTCCTCCGCCGACTGCTGGAGCGTAGTAATACCACCATCCGCTTAGGGTGAGGGCAAACGGCATTTGCGGATTGTTTTTTACGACAAGCGCATAATCTTTTTTTTCCTGAAGCCCAGCTGTTATTGAAGCGGAACGTGGCAAAAACTGCATCATTGAATTTGTAATATCGGCGGAAGTAAGGACAAACCACGGATTGAGCGTTTCGGCGGTTTTTCCTTCGGAATATTTTGTAAGACGTTCGTACTGCGGTCTTAAAATTGATTCCATTTTTGGAGAATGCATGTCTTTTTCGTATTCGCAGTTGTACTGCGCAGTCGCGAGCATATTTGTGCAGACAATCTGCGCTTCCTCGCTGAATGAGCTGAGCTTTTCGTTGATAGATTCTCGGTAAGAAATAATCTTTTCTATGCATTCGTCGGCTGTTGCGTATGAGCGCAACGTAAGGCGAAAATCAAAAATTTCAGAAATAAGTGTGTTTTCTGATTCTGAAAATTCGGCCGCAAAAGTTTTTTGTGCAAAGCTGAATGTGAGTATTGCGCTAATAGCGAAAATTGTTTTTTTTAGGTTTTTCATTGTGGCTTTAGAATATAAAATTAACAGAAATTTTTAAAGATATGGGCAAAAATGCCGCTCTGTCCGCTGTTTTTAGCCCGGATTGCAGCGGCACGCAGTGTCCGCCTTTTTGGCGGATGGAGCGAAAGCGGAACTGCGGAAAGCCGGTTTGAAAGTTGAATTTGCTCCAAATTTTTTACTTGAATACAGCATATAAAAAATGTTATAGTTTTCTCTATTATGGAGAACAATACTAAAAAAGTAATTCCAATTTTTTTTGCGACTGATAACAATTATGTTCCTTTTTTGGCAGTTGCGCTGACTTCGCTTTTGGACAATGCTTCAAATGAATATTTTTACAAAATTTATATTTTGACTACAAGCCTTAAACAGGAATATATTGAACAGTTAAAGTTGATTTGCCGCGATGCCCGTCCTGACGGCGTTTCGATTGATTTTGTTTCTTTAACCGAGGAAATGGATAAGTCTTCTGGAAATTTTCATTTGCGCGATTATTATTCGAAAGAAACTTACTGCCGTGTTTTTATTCCGAGGGTTTTTCCTCAGTACGACAAGGTTATTTATCTGGACTGCGACATTGTTGTAAAGGGCGATATTTCTGAATTTTACAATATCGACATTGGCGGCAATATTCTCGGTGCTGCCAGCGAAGAAGTTATGATGGAATATGACGTTTTTGGCAATTATGTTGAAAAAGCGCTTGGCATTCCGCGTGAAAAATATTTTAGCGCCGGAGTTCTTTTAATCAATGCAAAAAAATACCGCGAAGATAACATTGAAACAAAATTTATTGACTTGATGAATACTTATACATTCCGTGTTACTCAGGACGAAGATTATCTTAATGTTTTGTGCTATGGAAAAGTAAAGATGGTTGATTTGGGATGGAATAAATCTTCGTTTAAGTCGGACAAATTCGACGACAGAAATCTCAAGCTTATTCACTATAAAATCAACTGGAAGCCTTGGCATTATGACAACATTTACTATGAAGAGCATTTTTGGAATTATGCGCAGAAGACTTTTTTGTACGATGCAATTTTAAAAATCAAGGCTGGCTATACGGAAGATTTGCACGAGCGCGACAGGCTTGCTTTTGAAAATCTTGTAAAAATGGCTATTGAAGATTCAAACGATCCGAACAATTATTGCAATTCCCAAAAAAGAAAGGCTTAAAATAACCGGAAACGGAGTTTTTGTATGGAAAATCAAGCGGAAATTCAAAAAGATCCAGGCAGACTTGCGGTTATCGAAAAAATAAAGCAGTTTGAGCGGGAAGGACGCTGGTCTCAGGACGTTGAAGACGATCCGCCGACTATTCCTCTTAAGCCGGAAATGGTTGATTATCTGAACGAAAAGATTTCGAGCCGTTTTTGGATGAAATTTGCAAATATCCTTGCACGAAACTATATAAATTCACTTTTGCGCAAAAAAATCATGATTTTGAAGGAAGTGAAAGGCCTTGAAAATTACATTGAAATGAAGAGAAAAGGCGCGGTTATTACCTGCAATCATTTTAATGCAATGGATAATTTTGCCGTTTACAAAGCAATCGAAAAGCATGTCTATCATCGGGAGCTTGTAAAAGTATGCCGCGAAGGAAATTATACGAATTTTCCGGGATTTTACGGTTTTCTTTTTAAGCATTGCAACACTTTGCCTTTGAGCAGCGTTGCTTCCACAATGAAAAATTTTATGCATGCTGTAAAGACTTACCTTGCGCAGGGCAGGCAGATTTTGATTTATCCAGAGCAGGCTATGTGGTGGAATTACAGAAAGCCGCGTCCTCTTGTTTCTGGAGCGTTTAAAATGGCTGCCGAAAATAATGTTCCTGTCATTCCGTTTTTTATTACGATGCGGGATTCTGACATTGTTGATTCGGACGGTTTTTTTGTTCAGGAATATACAGTGAATATTTTAAAGCCGATTTTTCCCAAAAAAGAGCTTTCTGTGCGCCAAAATGCCGAATTTATGAAAAACGAAAATTATTCTGTCTGGAAAAAAGTTTACGAGGAATTTTATGGTATTCCTCTCGTTTATTCTGAAGAAGAAAAATAGTTATGGCATACAGGCGGAAAATAATTTATTACAAAGATGAATTAAACGACGAGTTTTCTACTGCCGTTATCGTTCCTAGAAAAATCGATGAGACATGGAATTACGGCGGCCGCGGTTTTTGCTGGAACCTTGCCCACTTTTTTATTTACAGGATTATTGCTGTTCCTGTCGCATGGTCTTACCTGAAGCTGAAATTTTCCCACAAAATTGTAAACAGGCAGGTTTTAAAGCCTTATAAAGGGCAGTCTTTTTTTATTTACGCAAACCACACAAACGTCTTTGCAGATCCCCTTGTTCCGACCTTTGTCTGCTGGCCAAAGGATGCGATGGTTATTGTTCACCCGAACAATGTTTCGATTCCTGTTTTGGGAAGATTTTTGCCTTATGTCGGGGCCCTTCCTTTGCCCGACAATTTGAGGGCCGGCCGGAATTTTATGGAAACGATTAAATTTCATGTTTCTAAAAAGCGTGCAATAATGATTTATCCAGAAGCGCATATCTGGCCGTTTTATACGAAAATCCGCCCTTTTTTGGACAGTTCATTTAAATATCCTGTTGAATACAGTACGCCGGTTTTTTGCTTTACCAATGTTTATAAAAAGCGGCGTTTTTCAAAAAATCCAAGAATGGTGACCTATGTTGACGGTCCGTTTTTTGCTGATGAAAGTTTAAGTGCTAAAGAAAAACGCAGATCGCTTAGAAATCAGGTTTTTGAAGCAATGTGCGAACGAAGCAAGCTTAACGAAGTTGAATTGATAAAATATGAAAAACTGGAGAACTCTGAACAATGAAAAACATTCTTTTTTGCGGAAACTATAAAGTTTTTGACGGAATGCTTTCTGCAATGCTTTCTATTTTTAAGAGAACCGAATCAAAAGAGCCGTTTACTTTTTTTATTTTTACAATGGACGTTTCTTATCTAAAGGCTGATTATACTCCGCTTGTAGATTCCCAGGCTTTGTTTTTGGACGGCCTTGCAAAAACTTATAATCCGGAAAACTGCGTTAAGAAAGTTGATGTTACGGATATTTACAAGAAAGAATTTGACAGCTGTCCGAACGAGCAGTGTTATTGTTCGCCTTACACTTTAATCAGGCTTTTTGCCGACCTTTATGAAGAGCTTCCGGAAAAAATTCTTTATCTTGATGTTGATATTCTTTTTAACCGCGACATTGACCTTTTGTGGAACACGGATATTGAAGGTTTTGAATATGCCGCGGCCCGCGACCATTACGGAAAATTTTTAATAAATCCGAATTTTATCAATGCCGGCGTAATTTTATTCAACTTGAAAAAATGCCGCGAAACAAAACTTTTTGAGAAATGCCGCGAGCTGATAAAGACAAAAAAACTTGTTTTTGCGGACGAAAGCGCGATAATCCGCTGCACTACAAAAAAGAAAATGCTCAGCCAGCGTTTTAACGACCAGAAATTTTTGTATAAAAATACAGTAATCCGCCATTTTTCTAAACGGCTTTTTTGGACTCCCTATCCTCATACTGCAAATATAAAGCAGTGGAGCGTTACTAAAGTCCATAAAATTTTTGGCTATGAGAATTTTGATGATATTCTTTATGAATATATTTATCAGAAAAACAAATTTGAGAAGGAATTCAGCAAAATTTAGATTTTGAAGGTGAGGCTTGTTTTTGCATGCTGATTTTTTTGCGATTTAGCGCGCAGTAAAAGTTTTGCACGCTAAATTGCCGTTGCCTTAAAAGGATTTTTCTGTTTCTTCTTTTGCTGTAACTTTTGAACTGAAATATGCCAGGAAAATTCCTGCCAATGCGCAGAGTAAACAGGCAATTCCTGGAAGAACGCCGGAAATTCCTTTTATTCCAGGAAAAAGCTGGATTGCCGAGCCTGCAATAAGTCCAAAAATTACGGCATAGGTCTGGTTTGGAGCAATTCTAAGAAAAGTTTTTACAATCCAGGCTCCGCACAAAAGTCCTGCCAAAACTCCGATTCCATTTGGAAGCAAGAGAAAAAAAGCCTGCAATGTTTGTGCCGGAACAAAAAGCGCGGGAATGCTTTTCATTACAATCGGATAAACTCCCATAATCAGCATTAAAAGCGATCCGGAAATTCCAGGAATTATCATGGCAATTGCTCCGACAAAACCTGCCGCAAAAATATGCAGCGCAAGCGGAAAAGTCCACTGCGGAAGAGATTTTGACATTTCTTTTGCGGTATCAATATCGCTTCCCAAAAGCCCGAATCCAATCAAAACTGCAAAACCTGCAAGCGCGCAGATTACGATAGAAATTGTTTTTTTTGCAGTAAATTTTTGACCATCCTGTTTTTTTGTCATAAAAGAAAAAAGCATTGGAATGCTTCCGATTATCAGTCCAGTAAAAAAATAGTCTGTCTGGACTGGAAAATTTTCGTATAAAACCGTAATCAGCTTGCTGAAAAGAAGAACTCCGAGAGCCATTCCTCCGACGACAGGAATTACAAAGCGCCTGTTTTCGATAAGCTTTTTTATGTTTAGTGTGATTGCGTTTACAAAACGGTCGTAAATGTTAAAGACAACTGCCATTGTGCTGCCAGAAACTCCAGGAATTACGTTTGCCATTCCGATTGTAATCCCTATAAATAAAAGTTGTATCATATTCATAAAAAATCTCCCATAAAAAGCCAAGATTAAAACTTTAGTTTTAGGATTGGTTTTTAAGTTGTTCCGCAACGAAGTGAGAAACAGCCGATGATAAGAAAGTTTGCAACGCAAACCTTTAAAGATAAGTTTAATATACTTTAAAAGAAGTTTCCAATCCTGAAAATTGCCAATGTATCTTACATCTATAGCATTGATAGCCGCCGCATAGCCTACGTTTTATCTCCTATCAGTATTGATAGGTGCCGCCGCATAGCCTACGTTTTATCTCCTATCAGTATTGATAGGTGCCGCCGCATAGCCTATGTTTTATCTCCTGTCAGTATTGATAGGTGCCGCCACATAGCCTATGTTTTTTCTCCTCGTGGTTTTATTGGAAATTTGATTCTTGTCCGGCTTCGTCTTCAAAAAACTTTGTTTCTTTTTTTATAACATGTCTTATCATAAAAACAAAAAACACGATTAAAGCGATAAAGAGCGCGATTCCAATGATTTTATAAACAACAGACGCGCCTTCGCCTATAAAACGAACTAGATTATAAAGAGTTGAACAGCTTACGAGCGCGGCAATTGAATCGTATAAAAGGAATTTTTTGAAAGGAAGACCGACAAATCCCGAACTCATCCACAGCGTGTTTCTGACTCCGAAAGGAATAAAACGGCAGACGATAAAAGTTCTGAATCCGTAGTCATCTAAAGTTTTTGCAACAAGCCGAATTTTGTCTTTTGTCAGCTTTTTTCGGATTTTTTTGAATTGAAACATTCCTTTTGAAAGAAAATATCCCCACCAGTAAACCATCACATCGCTTATAAAAATTCCAAGATAAAGCGCGATCCAGGTTGGAATTACAAGTGAACTGTCAGAAAAGGTAACTCCAGCAGACAAAACGATTACTGCGTCTTCTGAAACCGGAAGATTGAATCCGGCAAGGATAAGAAGAGAAAAACATACTAATGGCCAGTAAGGAATGTGTGCTGTAAAAAAGTTCACCAAAGAATTCAGCATGATTATTCATTGTGCTTTAAATTTCTGTCAGTTGCAAGGGATTTATTCAGATGATAGAATTAAAAACATATAAAAAAAATCAGACAACGGATGATTTTTTTTGTCGCTTACGACAAAATTCAACGCTTTTTCTGAAAAACAGGAAGATTTATGTTAGGTGTTTACGATTACACGGTTATTTTGACTTACCTTTCAATTATTTCGGCAGTCATTGGAATCTGCTGCTCTTTTAATGCTCAGCTTGTTTTGGCGGCTATAATCTGCCTTATGCTCTGCGGCTGTCTCGATGCTTTTGATGGAAAAGTTGCACGCTCTAAGCCGAACCGCACGGATTTTGAAAAAAAATTTGGAATTCAAATAGATTCACTCTCTGATATGGTCGCTTTTGGCGTTTTGCCAGCCTGTATTGGAATCAACCTTGTAAACAATTCTCGTTTTATCGCAAGATTGACGAGCCGGACTCATTATTATGGTTTTTTAAAGGACGTGCTCATAATAATCTGCATTCTTTATGCTCTTGCCGCTGTGATTCGCCTTGCTTATTACAATGTTCAGGAAGAAGCCCGTCAGAAAGAAGAGGACGGAAACCGTGAATATTTTACAGGAGTTCCTGTTACGACTGCGGCGATTATTTTCCCGTTAATCTATCTTTTGCAGCTTGCAAATAAACTTGACTTGACATTTGTCTTTATGTTCTTTATGGCGCTTGTAGGTTTTCTTTTTATTTCTGAGAAGAAAATTCGCAAGCCTGGATTTAAGCACCTTATGATTTTTATTATACTCGGTCTTGTCGAAGCTGTTTTGATGGTTTTGTGCAAGATTTTCTTAAAATAAAAAAATCAAAAGAATAAAATCAGCAAAAATTATTTTAAATAGTCTGAATGTCGATTTTTGAAAAGACAGACATTTATGTGCCATTCCTGTGCCGCGTGCTGCAAAACTCGAAGTTTTGGCTAATATAAAAAAGAGGCTGTCCTTTGCTGAATAGTCTTTTAAGGGCAGCTTCTTTTTTTTGTCTGGAAGTTTATTTTACTGAATTTGCTTTCAGTATTTGCGGTTTAGTTATTTTACTTCCAATTTTATGTTTGAATATTCAATGTAAGCAGAGCGGACTGTGTACAATCCTGCGTAAACCCATTTTGAATCAACTTCTGTGAGCTTGGCATTGAATGTTGCAGTGTCTTTTCCGAATTTTACGGTATAAGTGTCGCCAGACTTTGTTATTGAAAGGTCTATTTTTGTTCCTGCGGCTGGGAATTCCTGTTTCTGCACTGTGTTTTCGTTCAAAGTTCCGTCAAGGCGTGCAAATGTTGAGCTCCAGGCGCCTTCGCCTTTTGCAAGCTTTAAACAGCCTGCGGCAACGTAATCGCTTTTTACCTGGTTGTCGTACTTGTCGATATGGACATCATCGCGAACCATAAGTCCGAAAGAAACCTGATTGTTCTTTGTCGCGTTCAAAACTGCTGCAGTTGCAGAGATTGTAAAGTCTTTATTTGCAGGAATCTGCTGAAAGTAAAAAGCCAGGCCGTCAGAACCTGAAGCGATTTTTCCAGCGGCGGTTTTTCCGTCTTTTGTTCCAGAATGCATTACAACTTTTCCGTTTTCTTCTGTGATTTCGTAAATTTCTGGATTTGCAATCTTTTCAATGCCGCCCATGTCGCCAAAAACTGTTCCATACCATGGAGCTGTTGTTTCAAAGACTGTAGATTTGTCAGACGGAGCAAATTCAGAATAAACAGGAATTACATACTGTGGATTTGGAACTAAAAGCTCTTCTGTCGGCTCCTTGTTTTCTTTATTGAGAAGCTTTGCAAACTTTTTGTCTGCCGCGGCAATCTGCTCTATAACGTGGTAAGCCAGAACCGAAGCTCCGTAAGTGTTAAGGTGAGTGTTGTCTACAGAACCAGGCTTGTGTCCGAGCCAGGCATGGAATTTTACAGTGCCGTCGTCGCCGAGTTTTTCGTATAGCTCCTTTGTGTAGGCTGTGTTGTCAACAACTAAAACGCCAGTTTCTTTTCCGAGTTCGCGGATTGCCTTTGGATAATCTCCGCCCTTAAACTCTGGAGTGTCCTTTGTAATATGAACATAAGAACCTTCGTATGCTTTGCCCGGAGCGCGGCGGACGATTGGCGTGCACAAAATTGGAGTTGCTTTTTTGTCCAGTGCAACTTTTATGTAATTTTCGTAAAGGCTGTTTTTAAAAGAGCCTTTTTCTTCTTTTGAGCCATTTGGATTTGTATAGCGCGCTTCTTCTGTTTTTTCGTCGTTATGACCAAAACCGATAATAAGATAGTCGCCTTTTTTTATATTCTTAACGAGGGTTTTGTAATTTGCTTCTGTCAAGAAACTTTTTGAAGAGCGGCCTGACATTGCAAGGTTGATAACTTCAACTTTTTTTGGATTTAAATAATCCTGAAGTTTTGTTCCGATTCCGTAGCGAGGGTAGTAGTAAGGGTCAGAAAAAGCGCTGAAAGTCGAATCCCCGACAACATAAATTTTTTTGCCTTTTGTGCTTGCAACCGAAGTGATTGCTTCAACTTTTTCAACTTTCTCGTTGTCAGCAATGCTTTTTTCGAGAGCAAACGCGCTTAAAGACATTCCGGCAAAAATTGCCAGAGAAGCAGCAAGTAATTTTTTCATTTTATTCTCCAAAAGATAAAATTTCCTATAATTCTAAATCTTTTTTTGAAGAATTTCTATCTGAGAAAAAAAACGAAAATTTGTATTTATAAGACTTTTTTACGGGCGTCTGTCTGCCTTCGGCAGCCACCGCGTCTTTCACGGCTACGACCAAACGCCTTGCGTTTGTTTTCGCTGCGCTCACCGTTACAGCCGCTGACGCATTTTTTAATTTCTTTTACGAATGCGGCAGAGACCTGGAGGGCGGCAAAGCCGTTCGCCTGCGAATGGAGGCGAAAGCCGGAACCCGTAATGGCTCGGTTTTTGCATAGCAAAAAGCCGCCCAAATATGAAATTTATTCTGGAATATACCGCGCCCGGTTTTTGTCTGTTTCAAAAACGTCAACCTTGCTTATTTTTCGGTTCGAGCTTTTTGAAAGATCCAGGCCTTTTTCTGAGAGGACTTTTAGCATATTTTTGTAAATGTAAACGGCGATTCTTTCTGCGCTCGGATTCTGGTCAAAGTCTGCAATTTCGTTTAGGTTTGTGTGGTCGATTTTTGACAGAACTTCCTTTAGGGCGGTTTTTAGAAGTGTAAAGTCCAAAAGCATTCCGCCTTTATCGAGGCTGTTTCCTTCTACGTGGACGTAGACTTTGTAGTTGTGTCCGTGAAGGTTTTCGCATTTTCCGTTGTAGTCGCGCAAAAAATGGGCCGCGGCAAAATCGTCAGTTATTCGTACTTCAAACATTTTTTTTCTCCGCTGGCGTTTTCTTTTTGTTCAAATTTTGCTTCTTCTGCCTTCCAGTCGTAACTGTCAATCCATCGGATTACTGGATCTCTCCAGTCGTCTGCGGCGACTCCTTCGAGCAAATAGCGTTCGTACATAAACGAAATGTATTCTTTTATTGAAGAAACGTCTTCCGGTTTTATAAGTTCTGTGCTTAAAAACATATCGTTTATAAAATTTGTCGCGTCGTTTGGCGAAAAGAGCGAAGGAAAAAGTTTTGTAATCATGTAAAGCGCCGCCGGAATGCAGTTTACAGAATGCTGCTTCATATACAGGACGGATTCTGCGATTTCAATTGCTTCGTTGTAAAGTTCTGTGTTTTTTTGGAAACATTCTGCGTCGCTTAAGCCGATATTCTTAAATTCGCGTTTAAAAAAGACTTCTGTCAGGGCTATAAGCGCAATGTGCAGGCTTGGAACGCACAGAAGATGAGGGTCGAAAGCATGGATTACTCTAAAATGAAAATTTTCTTTGTAGAGAGGGCGCTCTGTTGTGGAAAGCGAGTGACGGTACATTCGGCTTGCTTCTCTGTAGACTTTTGTTGCTGAGCTGAACCATGCGTTGCAAATTGGCGCGGCTTTTTTTAAGCCGAAGCGTCTTATGAGCATTGTAAGCGGGCGCAGAAAAAGATAGACAAAGTCCATATAAATGTAGACTTTTGACGGTGTAAAAGGAATTTTTTTGTCTAAAGGGGAGTCAACCTTGACGATTGGAATATGGTAGAATCCCCATTTTTCCAGAAATTGTGTTCCCAAATAGCTTTTTGCAACTGTGTACAAAAATTTCCACGAAACTTTTGCAGTCCTTGGCGACCACAAGAGCCGGAAATATGGATATACGCCGCTGAATGATTTTAATTCGCGGTTTGCGAATTTCTGGTCGCGTTTTTCTTTTCTTGTTAGCTTTTTTTCAGCCATTAAAAACTTCCTTTGCTATTGCTACGGACTGCATTGCATCTTTTGAGTAATAGTCCGCGCCTATTTGTGTGGCATAATCGGCTGTCAATACAGCGCCGCCCACCATTATTTTAACAGATTTTCCTATTTGTTTTAAGGCGGAACGCAGTAAAAGAATTGTTTTTTCCATATTTGCAACTGTTGTAGTCATAAGGGCGCTCAAGCCTACGAGTTTTATGTCGTGTTCTATGACGGTCTGTATTATTGTTTCGGGCGGAACATTTTTTCCAAGGTCGATTACTTCAAATCCGTAATTTTCGAGCATTGCCCTGACAATGTTTTTTCCAATATCGTGAATGTCGCCAAAAACTGTCGCAATTACAATCGTTCCTTTTGATTCTTCTGCCATTCCTGTTTCTTTAAGGAATGTTTTTATAACTTCAAAGGCATAGCTTACTGTGTCTGCGCTCAAAAGAAGTTGAGGCAAAAATTTCTGGCCTTTTTCAAAGTCTTTTCCAACCATGTCGAGCGCAGGAACAATGCATCTGTCAATTATAGAAACGGCTTTTGCTCCTTTTTCGAGCATTTTTTTTGCAAGCGGAGCGGACTGGTCTTTAAAGCCTTTGTAGATTATGTCGACAAGATTTTTTTCGTCCTCATTCAAATCTTCCGGAAGCTGCGAATATTCATTTTTAGGGCTTTTTGCTTTTTGCGCGTTTTTTGCAGGTGTTCCGGCATTTATTGCAGAAAGCTGTTCCTGGGTTACGTTGTAAACTGGAGCTGTCGTTCCGTTGTATTTTTGAATGTAATCAAGGCAGTTTTCGTCAAAATTTGCAAGCGCCCTGTAACCGCAATAAGTTTCCATCATCGGCTGGCTCAGCGGATTTATTATGCAGGCGTCAAGGCCGGAAAAGAGAGCCATTGCAAAAAATCTTGAATTGATTATGTCGCGGCGTGGAAGTCCAAAACTTATGTTTGAAACTCCGAGAATGAATTTTAATCCGTCTTTTCCAAATTCATCTTTTAAGAGTGAAATCGCACGGCAGGTTTCCAGCGCCTCTTTTTGCTGCGAGCTGACTGTCAAAGTCAATGTGTCGATTATGATGTCGCGGGTTGGGATTCCGTATTTGTGCGCTTCGGCAATAATTTTTCTTGCGACATTTGCCCTTCCTTCTGCTGTCGGCGCAATTCCGTTTTCGTCAATGCACAAGGCGACGACTGAGCCTCCGTAATGCTTTACCAAAGGAAAAATTTTGTCCATGACGTCTTTGCGGCCGTTTACGGAATTTATAAGGGCTTTTCCGTTGTAGTAGCGCAAGGCTTTTTCGATAACAGGAGCTTCCGAAGAGTCGATTTGCAGAGGAGTTGAAAAAGCGCTTTGAATTGTCTTGACCGCATCAACCATCATCTGAGCTTCGTCAATTCCTGGAAGTCCGACATTTACGTCAAGAATTTGTGAACCTGCGTTTATCTGGCTTTCTGCTTCTTCTAGCACAAAATTCATATCATGCGCTTTTAAAGCTTCTTTTACTTTTTTCTTTCCGGTCGGATTGATTCTTTCTCCGACAATCATTGGACCTGCGCTGCCTCCGATTTGAACTGTTCTATTGTAAGAGCATATAAGGGTGCTGTCTTTGTCGTCCGGCATATTTGGTTTTACAGGACCTGTTTTTTCAATTTTCTCAACAAGCGCTTTTATGTGTTCTGGCGTTGTTCCGCAGCAGCCTCCAAGAACGCAGGCTCCGTTCAGACGGTTTTTCTTTTGGCTTTCGGAGAATTCTTCCGGCCCGACAAGAAAAACGGTTTTTCCATTTTTTACGACAGGAATTCCCGCATTGACTTGAACAATTACCGGAGTGTGCGAATATTTCAGGAACTCAGAAGAAATTTTTTCTCCGTCTTCGAGCGAGCCTCCGCAGTTAAAACCAAGCACATCAACATGCAGGGCTTCAAGATAAGTTGCAACTGTTTGAACGTCGGCTCCGGTCAGGGTGCGCAGATTTTTTTGAAAAGTCATTGACGCGATAATTGGAAGCTTTGTGTTTTCTTGAACTGCAAGAACTGCGGCCTTAACTTCGTGCAAATCGGCCATTGTTTCAATCAGCGCAACGTCGTAACCGAGCTTTTCTGCAAGAATCGCAGTTTTTTTGTAAGTTTCGTATGCTTCGTCAAAAGTCAAATCGCCCATTGGCTCCAAAAGCCTTCCGATTTGAGAAGTGTTCCAGGCTTTGAAATGTGGACGGACAATTCCTTCAGCTTCGATTTCCGAAATTGCCTCTTCCATTATTTTTATAGAAGAAGACAGATATTTTTCCGTTGAATAGCGTGCGTTTTTTAATTTTAGCGGCAGCGCGCCAAAAGTGTTTGCTGTCAAAACATTTGAGCCGGCTTTTAAATACATTTTGTGAATATTTTTGATTATTTTTGGATGCTCAACAGAAACATCTTCTGGAATATCATAATCGCAAATGCCAGATGCCTGAATCATTGTGCCAATCGCGCCGTCTATAAAAACAGGAAGACCGTTAGAAAACTGTTCGCTTAAAAAATCTCGGAAATTCTTCTTCATAACCAGAAAAGTTTAATAAAATTTTTGATGACGTGCAATTATTGCCGCAGACGGTGGATTTTTTTCAAAAAACGCGTAAAAGATGTGTGTTTTTTATTATTTGTTTACAATTATATTTATGTGAATAAAACAAAGTTTTCAAAAACTCTCAGGACAAAAATCTCGTTCCTTTTTCTTTTTTTGATGAATTTTTTCCGGCATGTTGAAGTTTTTTTTCTTGGCGGTGAAGAATGTCTGTGCTGCGGAAAAAACAGCGGAATAATTCCTGTCTGCAAAATCTGCCTTCAAAAACTTTTTGTTGAAAATGGAGCAAAACGCTGTTCGGTCTGCGGAAAAATTCTCGTGAGCGAAATTGAACTGTGTTCATCTTGCCGAAGCCAAAAAATTCTTTCTAGCGTAGATTCTTCTTTTTCTCTTTTTTCGTATCGGCTTTGGAAGAAAAATCTGCTTTTTGCCTGGAAAACTGAGGAAAAAAGAGTCCTTTCTCCGGTCTTTGCTTCGTTTGCTTTTAAAAAAATTGCAGAAATTTCAAAATTATGGAATTCTGAAGGTATAATTTTGCCTGTTGTGCCAGTTCCTCCTCGTCCTGGAAAAATTCGCCAGAAGGGCTGGGATCAAATTGACGAGCTTTGCTTTTATTTGCGGAATTTGTATGGAATTCAAACTTTGCCTTTTTTGAGGAGGCTTACTCGTTTTCAGCAGAAAAAATTGAACCGGCAGCATCGTCTTGAGCAGATAAAAAATGCCTTTGTTCTGCGCCCGCAAAAAGAAATTCAAAAATTACTAAAATCTCTTCCGGAAACTGTAGTTCTTCTTGATGATGTTATGACCACAGGAAGCACTCTTGAAGCCTGCGCTTTTGAATTAAAAAAGGCTGGAATTAAAAATATTATTGCGTTGACTTTGTTTATTGTTGATTAGGTTTGATTTTCTATTGGTTTGACGGTATAATTTCTAATAATTCGACTTTAAAGTTGACTATTAAAATATAAGAATAGAGGTACTTAATATTATGAAGGAAGAAATTCCAGGTTATACAGTAGCAGAAGCGGTAAAAGAAGCGCGCCGTTGTCTTAATTGTCCAAAACCGCTTTGCCGCACAGGCTGTCCGATCGAAAACGAAATTCCTCAGTTTAATCATGCGCTTGCTCAGGGAAATATTGGAGAAGCCTATAGAATTATCTCTCAAAAGAGCAATCTTCCTGCAATTTGCGGACGTGTTTGTCCTCACGAAAATCAGTGCGAAGGACATTGTGTTCTTTATAAGTCGGGAAAAGGGATAAAAATCGGTCGTATTGAAAAATTTATCGCAGATTTTTATTCAGAAAATCAGCTTTCTTCAGAAAAGTTAGTTCCAAAAACTAAAGGCAAGGTTGCTGTAATAGGCTCAGGTCCTGCTGGTCTTACTGTTGCAGGTGATTTGGCGCGCAAAGGCTACAATGTTGTAGTTTATGAAGGCGAGTCAGAACCGGGCGGTGTTTTGCTCTATGGAATTCCAGATTTCCGTCTTCCAAAAGAGGTTGTCCGCCGCGAAATTAAAAATATCGAGGCTCTCGGTGTAACTTTTGTATGCAATACAAGGGTCGGAACAGATATTACAATCGACAAAATGTTTGAAGAAGGATTTGAAGCTGTATTTATCGGTGCCGGAACATCAGTTGCAAAAGGACTTGGAATTCCTGGCGAAAACCTGAAAGGTGTAATTCAGTCTTCATATTTCCTTCGGATGACACGTCTTTTCCTTGATGAAAAAGTAGACCGCTCTGAAGTTCCTGTTGAGGAAGGCGACAGAGTTATCGTAATTGGAGCAGGAAATGTTGCAATGGATGCTTGCCGCACAGCTGTTATGATGAAGGCTTCTTCTGTTGTTGACTGCTATCGTCGTACAATTGAATTTATGAAGGCTGCGCATGCAGAATACGATGGAGCTGTAAAAGACGGAGTTGATTTTAGATGGGAACACACTCCGATTGAAGTTGTCGGCGAAAACGGAAAAGTTACTGGTCTTAAGGTTTCAACTCCTGAAGGAGAAAAAATTCTCCCGGCAGACAAGATTTTGATTGCTGTTGGTTCAAAGCCTGCTGGCATTGTAATTTCTTCGACAACCGGAATCGATGTAGATGAATCCGGATATGTAATTACAAAACAGACTCCTTACGGCATGACTACGAAAAATGGTGTTTTTGCTGGCGGTGATATTGTTCACAAGCCTGCGACAGTTGTTCTTGCAATGCGCGAAGCAAAAAAAGTTGCACAGGGAATTGCGGATTATATCGAAGCAAGAAAACTTCTTGGAGTTTAAGTTTTAAATTCGCTTGAAAAATAAATTCTCAGAATAAAGAGGTTAAAAAATGGCAGAAGGAACTCAGATTCAACTTGTAACATTTCAGCTTGGCGAGGAGCTTTATGGCGTTGATATTATGGACGTAAAAGAAATTGTAAAAGTCTGTGATGTACGCCAAATTCCGAATGCGCCTTATTACGTTGAAGGTATTTTTAACCTCCGAAGCGAGATTATTCCTGTAATGAACTTGCACAAGCGTTTTCAGATAAAAAAACTTGAGAGCTCATCAAACGAAGAAGAGTTCGACGGCGGTTTTATTATTTTGAATATTGATAACAACAAAATTGGAATCATCATTGATAAAATCGCCAGAGTTGTAACCGTTGATATGTCTGATGTAAAAGATCCTCCTCAGATGATTAGCGGAATTGGAACTGAGTACATTCAGGGTGTAATCCGTCAGGAGAACAATTATCTTATTATGCTCAATATCCGCAAACTGTTTAATCCAAAAGAACTTCAGAAAATTTTTGATTCAGAATAGATAGTTTTGGATTAAATCCGTGCCTAAAAAGAGGCAATAGATAAAAAAATAGGTTTCAGTAAAAAATGATTCAGACTTTCAGTTCTACGATACGCAGAAAAGAGATGGATGCGGTTTTAACCTGTATGGTTGACGAAAAAACTGGTCCAGGAGAACTCAATTCAAAATTTATTCAGGCGTTAAAGGAATTTTCTGGTTGTGACGGCGCCGTTGCCTTTAGAAGCCCTTCGATCGCCCTTTCTTATGCGCTAAAAGCTCTTGATTTGCCTGAGAATACTTCTGTTATGCTGAGCGCTCTGGCTCCTTTTTGGCAGTATGATGCAATTCAAAAACTTGGATATAAACCGCTTGTTTTGGATGTTGAAGAGCAGACTGGTCTAGTAAATGCAGAAATTGTTCAAAAAGGAATAAGTAACGGCGGAAGACTTTTGATTTTGCACGAAACAATGGGAATTCTTCCTCAAATCGAAGAAATTATTTCGCTTGGAATTCCTGTAATCGAAGATATTTCTCATTCTTTTGGAGCGGTCTTGCCGGAAAAAACGGAAAATGCCGAAACTGAAGAAAATTCAGAAAAAAAAGCCGGCAAAAAACTTGAGAGAAAGGCAGGTTCGTTTGGAATTTTTTCTATTCTTGGGCTTGAAGAATTTGATACTGTGACTGGCGGTGGCGGCGCTGTTTTAATGGCTCCTCAGCGCCGGGAATGGATTGTTTTAAAAAAATATACAGATTCTGCTCCGCGGACAGATATTTTGCCAGATATAAACAGCGCTCTTGCGTTTATTCAGCTAAAGGAATTCAACAGAAATGAGCAGGCAAGAAAGACTTTGTTCGCAGTTTTTCAGCGTTCTTTGATGAGTGGAAAAAACAGAACTTTTGTGAGGGACAGTGACAATGCTTCTACAATCTGGTCTTTTCCTGTTGTTTTGAACGGAAGTGTAAAAGACGTAAAGCAGTATGCTTCTAAAAAGGAAATTGAAATTCAGCCTGCATATTCTGATAGCGTAATCGCCCATCTTGATGAATCACAGCTGCAGGAGCTAAAAATAGCAAAATCTTTGAGCTTAAGGACGGTTTTGTTTCCTTTGTATCCTCGGCTTGGTTCAGAATCTGCCGCAAAAATTGCAAAAGTTTTGGGAACCCTGCCGTAATAAAAGATTGCAGTAAAAAGTTAATCCTAAAACTGAAGTTTTAATCTTGACTTTTTATGGGAGAGAATATGGTTCGTTGCTTAATCATCGTTAACACATATAAAGAAGAATCTCAAAAAATGGGAGCAGAAATAAAGTCTTACCTTGAAAAATGTGGAATTCGAGGCGATGTTTTTCTGTTCAATGGCTTTTGCGAGCAATATCCTTTTAGCGGATACGATTTTGTAATAACTTTGGGTGGCGACGGAACGGTGCTTTTTGCGGCCAGAGGTTGTGCGCCTGAAAAAATTCCTATTATTCCTGTAAATTTTGGAACCTTTGGTTTTATTGCCTCTGTTCAAAAAAATGAATGGAAAGAACAGCTGCATCAATTTTTGGACGGAAAATCTTTGATTGTCAGCCGCAGTATGCTTGAAACAGAGATAATTCGCGGTGGACTGAAACGTTTTTCGGCTGTAAGTTTGAATGATGTCGTTATTAGTGCTAAAAATTCTGCACACACAATTAATTTTGAAGTTGAATACGGAAAAACTCCTCTCGGCCGGTTTGTTGCCGACGGAATGATTCTTTCGACCGCAACAGGTTCGACAGCATATTCTGCAAGCGCAGGCGGTCCGATTATCGATCCTTATATCGATGCAATGTGTCTTACTTTAATAAATCCATTTAGCCTTTCGAGCCGGCCTTTGGTTTTGAGCCCGAAAAATGGCCTTTCTACAAAAATTCTTCCAAGCCGTGTAAGCGATGTAATAATTACGGTTGATGGGCAGATTCCGAACGATTTGCATGTCGACGACATAATAAAAATTCATCAGTCACCGCACAAAGCGCTTTTGGTTGGCTGCACTCAGGAAAAATTTTATAAATCATTGCGCCAGAAATTGAACTGGTCTGGAGGTCCAAATGCTTGAGGATTTAAGAATCAAAAATTTTGCCCTTATCGACAGTGCCAGTGTTGAGTTTAAAAACGGATTTACAGTTCTTTCTGGAGAAACTGGTGCCGGAAAATCGCTTTTAATCGGAGCGCTGACTTTTTTGCTCGGCGGAAAAGGCGGCGTTGAACATATAAGAACTGGTTGTCAGACAGCTCAGGTTTCTGGAACTTTTTACATAAAAGGACTTTCGTCTCCTGTTGATTCATCAAAAATAAACGAAGATGACATAAAAACTCCTGCGCAATGGCTTTATGTGCATGGAATTGAGAGCGAAGATGATAGAATTCTGATTCGCCGTGCAGTTCGCGATACTGGAAAATCTGCCGCCTGGATAGGCGACACTCCTGTCACTCGGGCGGATTTGGCTTCGTTTTGCAATTTTTTAATCGACATTCACGGTCAGCACGAGCATCAGTCGTTGATGCGCGTTAGCGAGCACCGAAAATTTCTTGATTCGTTTGCCGGTTTGGACGAAAAAGTTGAAGAATTTACGGCTCTTTATTCAAATTTGGTTGCAAAGCGCAGAAATTTGGATGAACTTTTGTCTGACGATAAAACACGCGCTCAAAAAATCGATGTTCTTACATTTTCTGTAAAAGAAATTGAAGATGCAAAACTAAAAAAAGGCGAAGACAGAGAGCTTGAGGACGAAGAAAAGAGGCTTTCTTCATTTGAAAAACTTTACGAAGACATAGATTCTATCTGCCAGACTTTGGAAGGCGCAGAAAGTTCTAGCGGAGCGGTTTTGCTCTTAAAGAAAATCCGTTCCGTAGCACAGCACGCCTGTCAGCTTGATAAAAATCTTGAATCTCTGGATAGCCGTCTTGAAAGCGCATTTTATGAACTTTCGGACATTGCAGGTGAATATTCTTCCTATAAAAACAGTCTTGTTTTTGATCCTGAGAGACTTGCTTTTGTTCAGGACAGGCTTACTTTGATTTATAATTTAAAGAAAAAATATGCTTCGTCGGTCAATGCGCCGGTTGAAGAAGTGATTCAATTCGGACTTGACGCGCAAAAAAGGCTTGCAGAGCTTAGTGGCGGCGAAAAAAACAAGGATTCCTTAAAAGCGGAAATTGCCGGGCTTGAAAAGAATGTCTATAAGCAGGCAAAAGAGATTTCTGACAGCCGGAAAATTGCCGCTCAAAAAATGTCCGGGCAGGTTATGGCGATTTTAAAAACTTTGGGAATGAAAGATACGCGGTTTGCAGTCAATGTTGCGGAAAAAAATGGCTCTCAAATCGAACAGAAATGCGGTCCTTATGGAATGGACGATATTGAATTTTTGATTGCGGCCAATCCCGGTAATCCGCTTCAAAGCCTTGCTAAAATTGCTTCTGGCGGTGAATTGAGCCGCGTTATGCTTGCATTAAAAACTGTTCTTGCGGAAACAGACAGTGTCGGAACCCTTGTTTTTGATGAAATCGATACGGGAATCGGTGGAGAAGTTGCGGTTTCTGTAGGACAGCATTTAAAAAATCTTGCAAAAAAATGTCAAATTTTATGTATAACACATCTTGCCAGCATAGCTGTTTATGCCGATAATCAGCTTAAGATTACAAAGAGTGTTTCTGAAGGAATGACAAATACCGAAGTTGCTCCGATTGAAGGAGAGCAGAGGGTTGCCGAAATTGCGCGTATGCTTTCCGGTGATGCGGCGAGTCAGGAATCTTTGGAACATGCAAAATCAATGCTTGCAAAATTTTCGGGTACTGGAGAAAGCTAATGGCGAAGATTTCAACAGAAAACAGAGAGCTTTTTAATGAAAAAATTGTTCCATACAAAGATGAAATAAATGCTCATCTTGAAAAAGAAAAAGAGGTTCTTGCTTTAATCGAGAAAGAAAAAAACAATGTCGGCTATAAAAAACTTTTTCTTTGCGAAGATCAGATTTATATTGCAACGATGTGGATTGCAATAAACAATCTTTCTGTCGAAATTCTTGATACTAAAAATAATGATGCTCTCAACGACGCAAGAAAATGTCTTTACAAGGCAATAATTCAGCTTGAAGAAGTTGTTACTGCTGTTATAAATTGCCCTTACATCGAAATTGAAGACAAAGTTGCCGAAATCGAAAATACTCCTCTTGAAAAAAGATTTTATCTTGTAAAAAAACTTGGACTTGCAATTCAACTTTTGGTTGACGCTTTCGGAGAAAATACGAAATGGAAGTGGTCTTTTGTTGAGCTTAGAGGCCGTTTTTGTACAGTTGCAAAAAACCTTATTCCAATGAAACAAGCCTGCAAAGATTATTTTGATCCTCGTTCTGCAGATTACGACAATACAGTTTATTATATTCGGCTTGTTTTAAAACTTTTGGATCAGTCTGCAACTCAATATCGCGACCGGTATGAACTTTCAACGCATCGCATTGACGATATGAACGCGGCGATAAACTATCTTCTTGCATTGCGCCGCCTTCAGATTTTATTAGGCATGAAAGATGAAGCAGAAGAAACTAAAAAGAAAGCTGTGGTTTGGAAAGAAAAACTTGATGCAGATCATAAGTCAGGAATTGCCAGCTAAAATATGCTTAATAAAAAATTCATTCTAAAATTATTTGAAGGTTTTTCTATTCAACGATGGAACGATTTGGTCCGGCCTTTTGAACTTGTAGAAATGGACAAGGCGGCGGAACGAATGATTGTTGCGTACATAATTGGAAAATACGAAGAAAAAGCCGGAAATAAAATTGACTGGGAATGGATTATAAACGCCTCTCTTTTTGAGCTTCTAAAAAAAATTGCATTGTGCGACATAAAAAGTCCTGTTCAGCAGATGATTCGCCGTCAGTTTCCGCAGGAATATCTAAAACTGAATGAATGGGTTTTAAAACAGTACAAAGACATAATTGAAGACGAAACTCTTTATTCAGATTTTACACTTTATATTGCACGTACTGCCGGAAATTTTCCTATGCCAAAGGAACTTGAGCTTTCTGCGCGGGTTTTGCGTGCTGCCCATAAATTTGCTTCAATGCGCGAACTTCAGATGATTGAATGTGTAAACGAAGAAGAGCGGATTGTAAAAATAAAAAAGGATTTGAATCAGGAAATTCAGAAATATCTGGATTTGCGCGGAATGCAGCTTCTTGTTACGAGGCAGCGGCCGTTCGATTTTATTATGATGATTGAACAGCTGCGTTTTCAGACAAGATGGAATCAAACTCCGAGAGTTCCAAAGACAAGCGTGCTTGGACATTGCTATTTTGTTGCCGCCCTTACTGTTCTTTTGATGAGGGACACAAAAGTTAAAATGTGCCCAAAGCGTCTTTTTAACGACTTTTTTTCGGCTCTTTTTCACGATTTGCCGGAAGCCGTAACACGAGATATTATTTCTCCTGTAAAGCAGGCAACCGACGCTCTTCCTGACATTGTAAAAAAAATCGAGGATGAAATAGTCAACCGCGAACTTGTTCCTCTTATGGATGATTTTTATGCTGACGAAATTATTTATTTTACAAATGACGAGTTTTCAAACCGAATTCAGCAAAAGCAAAAAAACGGAAATAAAAAGGTTCAGAAAGTTGAATGGGAAGATTTGAACGGAAAATACAATTTTGACGAATTTAATCCTGTTGACGGAAAAACTGTCCGTCTTGCCGACCATTTGAGCGCATTGATAGAAGCGGACCGTTCAATAAAATATGGAATTACGAGCGCGCATCTTCGTGGCGGAAGAAAACACACCTTGAACGGATATGCAAAAGGACTTGTTATAAACGGCATAGAAATTCGAAAAATTTTTGATGAAGTTGTTTCTGACTAAAAAGCCGCAGTTCGCTTTTTAAATTGGCATTTTTTTATAAAAAACTGTAATTATATTTTTTTTGCCTTTAAAACATATATTTTTTGCCGAAAATATATGAGTTATGAAGTCTGTATTTTTTAAAAATGTAAAAACTGCAATTTTTTTTACTGGAGTCAGTGTTTTTTGTTCAGGTTTTTTGTCTGCTGAATTGACTCATACTGTTCAAAAAGGCGAAACTCTTTATTCAATTTCAAAAAAATATAATACAACGGTTCAATCGATTGCAGATGTAAACAAAATTGGCGGTACAGATATAAAGATCGGACAAAAACTTGTAATTCCGGAAAAAAGCGGAGCGGTTCAAGCAAAAACAAATGATTCTGCTTCAAAAAATGATTCAAAAAGCGGCTCTAAAACCGAAAAAAGCAATTTTGAAAAAAATACTCAGGCTTATACAGTCAAAAAAGGCGACACTTGGTACGCAATTGCCAGAAATTTTTCGGTAAGTGTAAAGCAGCTTTACGAATTGAATGGAACAGACGAAAAATCTGGACTTAAGGTCGGGCAAAAAATAAAAATTCCGGCACTTTCTGCGGTTGCTTCTAATCAGAATGTAAAAAATACTGAAACTTCAAAAACTACTGCCCCGACATCAAAAAATTCTGAATTAAAAAATCAGTTGCCGTCCGTTATTGTCGATACTCATAATTATTCTGAAAAAAAAGGCGATCCGAACCTTGTCTGGCCTGTTCAAAAGCCTGAAGTTGCTTACGTAAACGGAAAAGTTAGCGGCGTAACGCTCAGTGCAAAAAAGGACGAGCCTGTCGATGCAATAAAGTCTGGAACTGTAATGTTTAGCGGAACTTACCGCGGTTTTGGAAACGTTGTCTTTATTCAAAGCAAAACCGGCCATATTTACGCATACACCGGACTTGGAAAAGTTTTGGTTTCTAAAGGCGATTATATCGATTTTAAAACTCAGATTGGAACGGCAGGAATTGACAGTTATTCTTCAAAAAGCCAAATAAGCCTTATGGTTTTTCAGAACGGACTTCCGATTGACCCTGCAAAAGCTCCTCGTGGCTAGTTTTTGGCAAAATCTGCGGTTTGAGAATTTTATATCGTTTTTTTAGTGGGAATTTATATTTCTTCTATTGAATTTGGATTTTGGTTTTCGGCCAAATTTTCGCTATCCAAAGAAACAAATTTAACATCTGCTTCCGATGTGATTTTTTCGCGGATGATTACCTTTATATTTTTGCAGACAAGAGTTGTAATGTTTAAGGTTTGACCGAAACGGTTTGAATAAGTTGAATTTGTCTGAGCAATGCTGTCTGTTTTTAGATAAATGTGGAGTTCACTTTTTATATATTCAATCATGTCGGAAAAGTTTATCCGTTTGTTGAATTCCATGTCCCGTTGAATGTAATCAATTGCTTCAAAATTCGAAAGATTGCTTTTCAGTTTTGTTTCCATTTTTGCCTGCCTTATAACAATGCCTGGACTGCGAGAGAATATGTTTGTTCCGAGTAGATTCTAGGCCTCTGTTTTTTCTTTTTTTGCGGAACTGGCATTTTTATTAAAATTTTAAATATTTCGGCACAGACTTTTGCATCGTCAAAGGCGCGATGTGCATGTCCCTTGTCTATGCTGAACTGGTCTGCAAGAAATGTCTGTTTCCAGCTTTTGTTTTCTGGCAGCATAATCCTGCTTAGTCTGAGCGTGTCGACCGCGCTGTTTTGCAGCGGCAAAAAACCGAGGCGTTGTGATTCTGCGTTCATAAAACGAAGATCAAATTGTGCATTGTGCGCCAGTAAAATTGTTCCTTTGCAAAAATTTCTGAATTCTGGAATGATTTTTTCTGCTAAAGGAGCATTTTCCAGCATTTTGTCGTTGATTCCTGTCAAGCCAACAATAAACGGATTTAACGGAGATTGAGCTTTTATTAAAGATGAAAATTTTTCAAGAACTCTGTCCTTTGTAAATTTTACTGCGCCGATTTCGATTATGTTTGAATTTTCTGGATTTTGTCCGGAAGTTTCTGTGTCAAAGGCACAAAAAACAGCGCCGTCTTCATAAAGAGAGAGAATTTTTTTGTTTGACGCAATCAAGTGCAGGTTATTGTTCATGAATAAAACTTGGACTGCCAGCTTTTGCAATTTGTTTTGCCGGCAGTCCATTTTTTTTAATTATTTTGCATTTTCAAGAAGATTTTTGATTTCTTTTGAAATTAAATCGCAGCTTTCTGCCGATTCTTTTTTCGCCTCGTCGAGAGTTCCTTTGACCTCTGTCCGAGAGTTGATATAGAACTTGATTTTTGGCTCTGTTCCTGACGGGCGCGCTGAAACGATTGTTCCGCCCTCAAGCACAAACTGGAGAACATTTGACTTTGGAAGCGCGATTTTTGACTTTTCAGCCGGTTTTTCAGGATTGTAAGAGACGCTTTCCTGAATGTCGCGGATTTCAAGAACTTTCTTTCCGCCGAGAACTTTTAAGCCTTCCGCGCGGAGCTTTGTCATAATTCCTGCCATGACTTCTTTTCCAGCCGAGCCAGGGAAATACTGGGAAATCGCTCTGTCCTCGAAGAATCCGTACTCTTTCCACATATCGTCAAGATGCTCGAGAATCGATTTTCCTTTTGAAGCCCAGTAAAGCGTCATTTCCGCGCACATTGCAGCCGCTGAAACGCCGTCCTTGTCCATCACTTCTTTTTCGACTTTGTAGCCGTAAGACTCTTCAAGACCGAAAACGTAATTTTCTGAGCCGTCTTTTTCAAATTCGTCTTCGACTGCGGCAATCCATTTGAATCCTGTCAAACACTCGTGCATTTTCACGCCGAATTTCTTGCAGATGTAGTCGCAGAAAGGCGATGTTACGATTGAGCGGATTGCGGCCGGGCTTGCAGGCATTTTTCCAAGCTCTTTTCTTGAAAGAAGAACGTACTCGCATAAAAGCGCGCCCATCTGGTTTCCAGAGACGAGAACAAATTTTCCGTCTTTTCCAGGGAATGCAGTTCCGAATCTGTCTGCGTCCGGGTCGGTCGCCATTACGCAGTCAGCCTTTTCTTTTTCGCCAAGCTCAACTGCGAGCTTAAGCGCCGGAGCTTCCTCCGGGTTCGGCTTTTCAACTGTCGGGAATCTTCCGTCCGGCTCTCTTTGCTGTGGAACTGTGATAACTTTGAGTCCGAGGTCTCCGAGAACTTTTTCAACGTGCATTGCGCCTGTTCC
>NZ_DLLH01000029.1:4259-18603 GCF_002476655.1 Treponema sp. UBA7567 | reverse complement strand
GGGCGGAAAAGCTGCGCCTTGCACATTGCCCAGAATTTCTCGTCGATTTCCTTATCTATCATAACGAGCTTTCCTGATTTAAGCGCTTCTTCCTTTGAGATTGTCTTTACTGATTTTACCGCATTCACTTCATCGATGATTCCAACGTCATGCGGCTCGATTACCTGCGCTCCGTTGTCCCAGTAAGCCTTGTAGCCGTTGTACTGAGGCGGGTTGTGAGAAGCCGTTACGACAACGCCTGTCTGAGCTCCAAGCTCGCGGATTGCGAACGAAAGCTCTGGAGTAGGGCGGAGGCCTGTGAAAAGATAAGCCTTGATTCCGTTTGCGGCAAGAATAAGGGCTGTAGCCTCTGCGAAGACATCGGAATTCTTGCGGCTGTCATAGGCGATTACCGCGCTCAAAGTTCCGTCTTTCGCTTTCTGGGGGAACGCTTTAAGAACGTAGTTTGCAAGTCCCTGTGTGGCAAGGTTTATTTCGAGAGTGTTCATGCGGTTTGTTCCTCCGCCCATAACTCCGCGCAGTCCGCCTGTTCCAAATTCAAGAGTCTGATAGAATCTGTCTTCAAGCTCCTTCATATCCTCTTTTTCGACAAGCTCCTCAACTTCCTTCCGGAATCTCTCGTCCTTTTCTTCTTCGATGTACTTTTTTGCACGCTCAAGAATTTCTGATTTTTCCATAAATTTCTCCCATAAAAAGTTCTATGCTAGTGAATCTGCACGCAGAATCATCTTTGTTTCCCATTCAAGAAGCTTTTGTTCTTCTTTTGGTTTGTTTCCTTTTACATCGCACATTACGCGGAAAACAGGCTCTGTTCCGCTTCCGCGCATCCACATAAATGCGACAGGCTTTTCGTTTTCATCGTAAAAAATGATTTTGAGTCCGCCTTTGCCGCTCTGCGAATAATCGTCAATGTTTTTGGTTTCAACGGTTCCGTTTGTTCTGACAGCAACATAGCTTTCAAAACCGTACAGTTCCTTTAATTCATTTTTATGCAAATTCCACTGATTTTCAAATATTTTTTGAAATTTTGCCTTTAAAATTCCGTGATCTGTTGTTTTTATCTGAAGGACTGCCCTTTCTTCGCTTACGCCAGTAGTCGTGTAAACAGGCAAAGTTTCAATTATGTCGCGCAATGTGTAGTTTTCTTTGTATTTTTCCATTTGGCCGCTTGCTTCGCACCAAAGATGAAAAAGACCTTTTCTCAAAACTCCGTTGATTTGGTCGTCTTTTAAAATCAAAAGTTTTATAAGCGCAAAAATTGTACAAAGAGGGTCGCGCACTGCCGCCGGATGAGTAATGTTTCCGCCGTTTGAACCTTCGCCCAAAATGCGCACTGTCCAGCCTTCTCTTCGCTTTTCGCGCGCCAAATTTACGACATTTGCTTCGCCAACTTCCGCACGGAAAACTTCTGCCTTAAAAGCATGCGCGATTTCTTCGATTCTCATTGATGTAGGGCCGTTTACCGCAACACCGACTTTTTGTCCGCCAAAAAAAGAGCCAGTTTGTCCATTTTTTCCTGATAAAAAGAGCTCTGCTTTTTTTGCAAGTCCGCACCCTTGAGAAACTTGAGCCTGATATGCCGAATATGCAAGTTCTGAAAGAACTGAAAGCGCAAATCCTTCCTGTGCTCTTAAAAACTTTGCTTTTTGTTCAATTTCGTCCCAATAGACAATATTTCCACGGTCTCCGTCGCAGTCAGGCATGTAGCCAAGAATGCAGTTTTTGTCGCCAGCGGCCTGTCTTATTTCGATTTCGCGTGCGCACCAAACTAAATTTTCCGGTTCAGGAATAATTTCGTGGGCGATTTGTCCTGGAGCGCTGTTGATTGTCGTTAAGGAAATTCCACATTCGTTTAAAAATGCTTTGTCAATGGACATTGTGCGCGCAGAACCGTTCATATCTGCTACTACGCACAGCGGTTTTTGAATCAAGTTTTGTCTTATTTTTGCAAATACCGCATTTTGTACGGCAGGCTCTTTCGAACCCGAAATTACTTCTTTTTCAAAATTTCTGTAAGTGTTTGCCGCCGAATGTTTTGTCGCGATTGATTCTGCAAAAACCCAATCCAAATCAATGTCAGAACAGGAAGAAGCCAATTTTTGCGCATATTCAGCAGCATCAGGACGGACGCATTTTTTTTCAAATTCTGCAACGAGTTTTGCGTTTTCCTGTCCATTCAAAACACCTCCGTCATTCAGCCCGAATTTAATTCCGTTGTAGCCAATCGGGTTGTGGCTTGCCGAAATATAGACAAATCCGTCCGCCGAATGTGCATAAACCATAATTTCTGGAGAGGCAATGATTCCAGTATACGAAACTGCAATTTTTTTTGCCAGAAAAACCCTAAGCATTGTTTCTGCAATTGCCGGACCTGTAGGACGAGTGTCCATTCCAACTATAATTAAAGGGGATTTTTTTTGAGCAAGCATATAGTCTGCAAAAGTTTCTGCTGCAAGCGCCGCGATTGTGCGGTTTAAATTTCCGATTTCGCTATTGCCGTCGTCTTTTTCTCCGGATTCAGCAAAAACCTTGCGCCAGCCAGACGCTGATGTAATCATCTTGTGTTCCATAACAGAAACATTTTATCACCAAAAAAGACTAATCGCAATAAACTAGAAAATTCTTGTTTTTTATTTGGGACCGCAAGCCGCTTTCAAACCTGCTTTCCACGGTTCCGCTTTTGCTCCATCCGCCGCAGGCGGACGCTGCGCGCCGTTCCAATCAGGGGTGCATTTTTTTTGTTTAAATTCAATATGCTTCCACAGAATATGCAAGGATTTTTTCTTTTCCCAGAATATCTGCAACCGAAACTGTAATTCTGTTGTGTCCCTTCGGAATTGCAATTTCGCCTAAGAGCTGTCTTTTTTGGTCTGGATAAATTACAGAAGAAGAATAGTTGCTCTTATTGTTTACGCATAGTTTTCCGTCTATGCTTACCAGCGCGTCGTATGTAATTGTGTCGGCGACTGCTCCGTTTACAAGAATTGCCGTTTTGTATGGCATAGAAACCGGCCGCTGTGCGCAGTAAATAAAGTATGTCCCCGAAGGAATTCTTCTATTTTTGTCAAAATTATATTCAGTTCCTTTTTTATTTACAGCCGTAAGATTGAGAATTTCAAGCGGAAGCTCGTTTCCAAAGCGCGGCATTAAAATTCGCGGATTTACGAGCGTTTTGGCCTTTAAATCGACAACCTGAAATTCCAAAAGAGCGTTTCCTTCCTGCCAGCCGGAGCTTCCGCAGGTTCCAAGAGGGGTTGCGTTTTCAACTTCCGAAAGTTCATATCGTTTTTCCTGATCGTCAGAATTCAAATTTGCATAAACTGTCATCAAGCTGTCGTCGTGAACGAGAATCACCGCGTTTCCAAGAGTGCTTTCAAAAAGCGAAGAATCTTCGTCATGTTCGCTCAAAACCGCGGTGACAGTTCCTTTGCTGGAAGTTTTAATTTCTCCGCTGTCGCTAAAAATCAGCGAAGGATTTATAACTCCGCCACGGGTGTGCGCAAAATATGCAAAAAAAGTGTCGGACATGATTTCTTCCTGCGGCCAGTCAAAACCAAAGGCAAAAAAAGAAACAAAAACTAATGTCAATATGGAATATATCTTTTTCATACAAAATCTGCCTCCGGCTTTTATTTAAACTCAATGTCCACTCTCGAAATCGAACTGTCTCGTCCGACAAAAAGCGAATTGTCTTTTACTGTTATGCAGGCGTTTTCCGCTTTAAAGCTAAATTTTCCGGAATAGACCGAGTGCTTTTGTATTACAGAAACTGAATAAATTCCGTCATTTTTGCTCAGGACAAAGATATTTTTTTTGTCGCCAGTTTCTTCTATCGAAAGAATATCGCCTTTTATCGGAATATGCTTTGATTTTAAAGTTTTGCAGTTTACAATGCCAAGACAGTCTTTGTGCGCAAAATAGCAGTAATCACCGGCGCTTGAAAATTTTACGAGAACCTGTTTTGTTGTGTCTGATTCCAGATATTCATGAAAGAAGATTTTTGTAATTCCGTTTTCTTTTTTTGCAAGTGTGAATCTCTGCTGTTTTTGACCGCTTACGCTCGCTGTCGATAAATCGTCATCCGAAACTGCAAGACCTAGAATTACAGGATATTTGCTTCCGCCTGGCTCATACTGCTGTTCGATTTTTCCGTCTGTGTCAAAAATAAGAATTGATCCGTCCGCATAGCCTGCGGCAACTTTTTCGTTTGTAGAATCCAGAGCTGTAATAGGAACATAATTTTCAAATTTCCATTTTGGCTCAAAATTTTCATTCAAAAAAACAAAGCTTGTTCCGCCTGGCAACATAAGAAATTTTCTGTCTTTTTGAAAAAACGGAAATCCTTGCATTTTTAGTTCTTTCTTTTGATTTCCTTCTTTGGATACAAGCTTTAGGCTTTTGTCGCTTGTTCCGTAAATGCAGTAATCATCTGGACTGATTGCAATTTTGTACGGAAATGTAAAAGTCTGAGCAATTCGGCCTTCTTCTGTAAAATATCCTGCGTTTTGTCCAAGCCTGAACGGAATATATTGCGAAGGTTCGATTTTGTTTGAATCTGGAGAAGTTTTGTTGCAGCCAACCGTCCATTTGGTCACAAAATGAATTTCTTTAGAAAGAGGCTTTACTGCACAAAATGTATATGCAAGCACAATCGTTGCGCATATCGTAGGAATTGGATTTATTTTTTTTAGCATGGTTATTTTTATGGTATAATGATTAAAAATTATGGTCAAGTTTGATAAAAAAATGTTTTTTTTATCAGAATGTTCTTTAATTTTGCAATAAAGTTGAAGAGAATGTGTTTGCTTGACAAAATACCGTTCTAAATGCAAAATATGCAAAAGATTGTTAAGAGTTTATAAAAAATTTGGAGAAAAAAGTGGAAGACGATATCCTTACAATTGAAGAAGTTGCAAAATATCTGCGTGTTTCTGAACGCACTGTTTATGACTGGGCTCAAAAAGGCGAAATTCCTGCTGGAAAAATTGGAACGGTATGGCGTTTTAAAAAATCAGAGATTGAAAAATGGGTAAATGAACGTCTTTCTTCAAATATCAAAAAAGAAGAAAGCAATCCTGAAGTAATCGTAAAAAACATTCTTTCACCAGACCGCATTGTTTTTATAAATCATACTACAAAACGCGATGCTCTTGTTGAGCTTGCAAACAATTTGAGCACAGCTCCTCAGGTAAAATACAGCGATGAGCTTGTTACAGAAATTTTAAAGCGTGAAGAGCTTATGTCTACAGCAATAGGCCGTGGAATTGCAATTCCTCATGTGCGCCTGTCTTCCGTGACAGACCTTGTAATGAGTGTTGGAATCTGCAAGAAGGACATAATCGACTATCAGTCAATTGATGAAATTCCTGTAAGAATTTTGATTATGATTGCAGCGGCTTATAATCAGCACACATATTACCTTCAGACGCTGAGTTTTTTCAGTTCAAAATTAAAAGAAAAGGCTTTGCGTGATAAGATTCTTGATGCTTCAACTCCAGAAGAGGTATATGCTCTTTTAACACGGAACTAGTCTTTGTCAGAACAGAAAAATTGTCTTTCTTTTAAGTTATTCGTAGAGTTCTACAGGAATCCAGTTTTTTCTGTCCTGCATGTCTTTTGCAATCATTCCAAAAGTTAGATTTTTTGCCGTAGTTTCTCCAAAAAGATATTCTTTTCCGTCGAGACTGTAGGTTTGTCCCTGTTTTCCCGGTAAATTTATTCCTACCATGGCATGGCTGTATTGAGTGCTTATAAACATAATTGAATCCAGTCCAAGATTTTTATAAAGGAGCATTAAAAGCATTGAGCGGCTGTCGCAGTCAGAGCCTGCCCCTTCGAGCGTTGCCGGAATATTTGTAAAATCGGCGCTGTCAGCTGAAGAGGATTTTCTTTCGTAGTTAAAATTTTGCGTCCAGGTTAAAAGTTTTTGCGCAATTGCTGCTTCCGGAAAATCCGGGGACTCTTTTTGACAATCTTCGAGCAGCGCGTTTGAAATGTCAAATGCCGCTTTTTTTGTGCGGCCCATTCCGTCTTTTGCAATTATCCTGTAAAAACGCTGCCATGCTTCTTTCCAGCATTTTTGGTTTACAAACAGTTTAAAAACTGAAAATTCACGGTCAACGACAAACTGGTTTGCTTCGGAATCATCTTTGTCCAAAACCGTGTTTATTTTTTTTCCGTCAATTGTGAGCGTTACTTTTTTTTGTCCGGCCTTTGGAAAGGCGAATGCGGTTATAAGTCCGCTTTCTTTAAAGCTTCCGCGGTCGACCATTATGCTGTCTAATATAGAAAGAATAAACTGTTCGCAGTTGTATGCCTTGTCTTCCGGGGCGAACGAAATAACTGTCAGAAAACTTTTTTTATCTGGAATAGGAATGGAAGCTCCCCAGCCGCACATTTTTGTGCCAAGCGCTTTTTCGCTTATTGTAATCTGAGAAACGGCGCATTCTCTGTTGCGCCATTTTGCCGTAGAAATTTCTCCAGCCGCAGAAAGTTTTTCTAAGGTTTTGCAAAGGGCTTGTGCGCTGCTTTGAAAATTTTCCTGCGGCCAGACTTTTACTGCGGTTTGGACCGGAAGAAGCTTGTGAGTAAAAAGAATTGAGCTTTCGTCTTCCGTCATATCTGAAATTTCTGACATTTCTGGAAAATCTATGCTGTAGCCGTAGATTGAACTTGAAATCAGTTCTGAAAACGAATGAAAACTTGGAAAAATTAAAAAGAATATTGCAAAAATCGAGCGGATAAAAGTTTGGTGGAATTTTTTCATAATTTTGACACTTCCATAAAATACTAGGCTAAAAAATACTTTTTTTGTAATATACACAACTGGACAAGGGATTGTAAGGGCGAGCGAAGCGCGTTCCAAAAATGTGATTGCGCTTTGCGAAATTGCATTTTTTGGAATGACAACCCTGAAAAGCCCGACGGCAACTTGTTNNGGTTTTTGCGCAAGCAAAAATGGCCCCAAAAAATCAAAAAAAATACTTACAGATTGATAATCGGATGAAAAATATTCAAATTGTATATGAAAATGAGGAAATTCTTCTAATAAATAAAGAAGCCGGAATGAGTGTTCAGGGCGGCGCAGGTATTGCGCATTCTTTGGACGAAGAGCTTTCTAAGCAGGTCGGTTATAAGGTTTTTTTGGTGCACAGGCTCGACAAGGAAACGTCCGGTCTTATGGTTGTTGCAAAGTCGGCGGCCGCGGCTAATAGATGGATTGGCTTGATTGCAGGAAAACAGGTAAAAAAAGAATATACGGCTGTATGTTTTGGATTGCCTTGTGTAAATGGAAAAACGGCTTTGGCTGGAACTTTAAAAGACAACGTTGTAAAAGCTGGACGTGAATTGAATGCTGTTACGGACTTTAAGGTTTTAAAATCTGGAAAAGTTAAAATTGTTTCTGGAACGGAAAATGCTGCTAAAAAGGAGGATGGTTCTTTTGAAAGTGAAGAAATCGAGCTTTCTGTCTTGCACCTTGCGCTTGGAACCGGAAGAATGCATCAGATAAGAATTCATCTTGCAAAGGCCGGCTGTCCGATTGTTCAGGATGATAAGCACGGAAACTTTAAATTGAATAAAAAGGCGCGGAAACTCGGCCTTAAAAAACTGTGTCTTGCTGCGACGACGATAACTCTTCCTGTCGATGGGAAAAAAACTGTTTTTAACGTGGATTTGCCGGAGCATATAAAAAAGGCGGCTGAACTTTTGTAGTTTTTTGTTATATAAGGAATTGTACTTGACATTTTTTTGTTAAAATCGTAAAGTATGTTAACATTTTAATAGTAATATTTAAATGGATCCGCGCAAACGGGTCCTTTTTTATTGCCGGAGCAAAATTACAGAGATTATGGATTATATACCTTTAACTTCTTATCCGCATTATCAGGAATGTGAAAATGTTGCTTCTTCGCTTGGCTACCACCTTGTTGAGTTAAAATTTTCTAAACATGGAAGCACGACTCATATTCTTGCTGTAATTACAGGAGATGATTCGAGTGTAAATATCGGCGTAAATGACTGCTCGAAGGTGCATCATGCGCTTCTTCCAAAAATTGAAGAAATTCTTGGAACTGATGATACTTACATGGAGCTTACTTCTCCTGGAATGGAGCGAAATATAAAAAATGCGGCTGAATTTGCGTTTTTTAAAGGACGTCAGGTCCGGGTTTGGGATAAAACAGTTACGGATTGGGTCGGTGGAAAAGTTGTTTCCTCTGACAATGCTTCGATAACGCTCGAAGTTGAAAATTCGGATGGTTCTGTTGAGCAGAAGACTGTTTCTTATGCAGATATAGCAAAAGCAAAATTTATTCATTTGTAATTGCAGAATTGAATTTTTTGGGAAGCCTCTAAAAAATGAGGCAACCGTTAATTTTTTTCTACTTCAAAAGGGAGAAATAATATGTCAGAAATGTCAGAAGCGATTCGGGAACTCATAGAAGAAAAGGGAGTTTCTGTAGAATCTGTTAAACAGACTGTAGAGTCTGCAATCAAGGCGGCTTACAAAAAAACTTTCGGAACAGCGGACAACTGCGAAGTTCATTTTGCAGATGATTTGTCGGATGTTTCGGTTTACTCGAAAAAAGTAATTGTAGATGGTGTTTACGACCCTGTGACAGAAATTGAACTTGAAGATGCGCTTAAAATGAGCGAGGAATGTGAAGTTGGAGATGAAATCCTTATTCTTGTTGATCCAAAGACTTTTGAGCGTTCTGCTGTTTCTACTGGAAAACAGGCTGCTCATCAGGGGTTGAGCGAAAGCTTTAAAAACAATCTTCTGGCAGAAAATAAAGACAAAATCGGCGAAGTTATCATTGGATATTATCAGCGCGAATACAACGGAAATATTTACGTTGATCTTGGTAAAGTTGAAGGAGTTCTTCCAAAAAAATATCAGAGCTCACGCGAGATTTATCAGAAAAATGACAGAATTAAGGCTATTGTTGTTGACGTAAAAACTACTTCTTCTGGAGTTCAGCTGGTTTTGAGCCGCACAGATCCTAAATTCGTACAGTCAATTATTGAGCTTGAAGTTCCTGAACTTGAAGATAAGACAGTCGAAATTTACAAAATTGTTCGTGAAGCAGGTTATCGCACTAAGATTGCAGTTTTCTCTAATAAGGAAGATGTGGATCCTGTAGGCGCGTGTGTTGGTCTTAAGGGTGTACGTATTCAGAATGTAATCCGCGAGCTTGAAGGTGAAAAAATCGACGTTTTGCGCTATGACCAGAATCCTGTTGAGTTTATTAAAAACGCGCTTTCGCCTGCCGAAGTTGAGAAAGTTTTGATTACGGATGAAGAAAAAAAACAGGCTCTTGCAATTGTAAACGAAAGTCAGTTCTCTCTTGCTATCGGAAAATCTGGCATGAATGTTCGTCTTGCAAACCGTCTCTGCGACTGGTCAATTGACGTAAAAACCGAAGAGCAGGCTGCAGAAATGGATTTGAGCCAGTTCTCTACACGCAAGGCTGCGGAAAATCTCTTTAACAATTCTTCAGAAGAAAGCGCTGGTTCTGAAGAAAGCGAACCGATTTCGACGATTTCTGAATTGCCAGGAGTTGATGTTGATGTTGCTGCAAAGCTCAAGGCTGCTGGATTTGATGATATTCAGACTTTTGTTGATTCGTTCGATTCTGATTCAATCAATGTTGAAGGCGTAACCCAGGAAGAGCTTGAAAAAGTGAATTCAATCATTCGCGATGTAGTTGAATTTGTTGAAGATGATTCTGAAAAAACAGAAGAAGAAAAGCCTGGACAGGAAGAAGAGGAAGAGTATTTCTGTCCTGAATGTGGCGCAAAAATCACTTTGGATATGACAAAATGTCCAAAATGTGGCGTAGAATTTGAATTTGAGTAATAAAAAACGGTAGAATAAAAAGTCTTTGAAATTTTAATATCGAAGGCTAAAAGAGTAGTGCGAGAAAAATTAAAAGGGGAAAAACGAGAAAATATGGCTGAAGAAACAGAGAAAAAGCCCGGATTTGTATTGAATAAGAAAAAAGCAGAACCAGCAGAAAACAAAGCATCTGCTGCTATTTCTGCAAATTCAGGTACACCGGAAAAGAGAAAAATTGTAGTCGTAAAGAGAAAAGCGCCTGCGCAGGCTCAGGAAAGTGCGGCTGAAAACGGAGAAAATAAAAAGCGTCCGGTTCCAGTTGTAAAAAAATCTCCTGTACCGGCAGCAGCAGCTTCTTCTGCTCCTCGTCCTCAGCAACAGCGTCCTGCTGGACAGACTCGTACTACTTTTGAAATCGGCTCTGCAAGACCAAATGTAAAAGCCGGCAATCTTTCAACTCCAAACCGTCAGCGTAACGGCGGTTACAACCGTGGTCAGAACGGTGGTTATGGCAATCGCGAAGGTGGCTATAACGGCGGTTATGGAAACAGAAATTATAACAATAACGGACAGCGTTCCGGAGGTTTTTCTGGAGCGCAGGCGCGCGAAAATTATCAGAACCGCGATAGAAACGCTCAAGGCGGCGGATTTAACCGTCAGGGCGGATTCAACCGCGGTCCAAACGGACAGGGCGGCGGATTTAACCGTCAGGGCGGATTCAACCGCGGTCCAAATGGACAAGGCGGATTTAACCGTGGACCAAATCAGGCTGGAAGACCAGGATTTGGCAGCCGTCCAGGATTTGGCGGTGGAAGACCGGGTTTTGGAGGAGCGCCAGTTGCATCTGCAATTCCTGAACAGAAAGGACCTGGAAAAAAGGCTTTTAAAGGCAAAAAACAGGTTTACAACAACCGCAAGGACAAGGAAGAGCTTTTTGACGAAGAAGAACTTTATAAGAAGAAGGCAGTTACTCCTGCAAGCGTAGTTCCAAAGTCAATCGATATTATGGAATCTGTTTCGATTTCTGATTTGGCAAAGAAAATGAACCTTAAAGCCAGCGAAATCATCGGAAAGCTTATGTCAATGGGAATGATGGTTACAATAAACCAAAGCATTGATTCTGACACAGCAACTCTTCTTGCTGCCGAATACGGCTGTGATGTTCATCTTGTTTCTCTTTATGACGAAACTGTAATTGAAAGCGACAAGGGTGAAGAAGGAAATGAGCTTCCTCGTCCGCCAATTGTTACCGTAATGGGACATGTTGACCACGGTAAGACAAAAACACTTGATGCAATCAGAAAAACAAATGTTGCAGCTGGCGAAGCCGGCGGAATTACACAGAAAATCGGTGCTTATCAGGTTAAGACTGAAAAGGGCGTAATCACATTCCTCGATACTCCTGGACACGAAGCCTTTACAATGATGCGTGCTCGTGGTGCTCAAATTACAGATGTCTGTGTTCTTGTAGTTGCCGCAGATGACGGTGTAATGCCGCAGACACTCGAAGCCTTGAGCCATGCAAAAGATGCGAAAGTTCCGATTATCGTTGCAGTTAACAAAATTGATAAGCCGGATGCAAATCCTGACCGAGTAATGACACAGCTTTCTGAACAGGGGCTTACTCCTGAAGAATGGGGCGGAGACACTCAGTACGTAAAAATTTCTGCTCTTAAAGGCGAAGGAATCAGCGAGCTTCTTGATGCAATTCTTCTTCAGGCAGAAATGCTTGAATTAAAGACTCATTGGGATACACGTGCAGAAGGAAAAGTTATTGAATCTCATGTTGACCAGGGACGCGGTGTTATTGCTGATGTTATGGTTCAGAGCGGTACATTGAGGGTTGGAGATCCGTTTGTTGCCGGAATTTATTCTGGAAAAGTACGCGCAATGTTCAACGACCGCGGAGAAAAAGTAAAAGAAGCTACTCCTTCTATGCCAGTTGAAGTTCTCGGTTTAGATGAGATGCCGAATGCCGGGGATCCGTTCCAGGTTACAGAAACTGAACGCGATGCCCGCGATATTTCAAACAAACGCCAGGAACTCAAGCGTTTTGAGGCGGCAAAGGCTGTTAAGAAAGTTACATTGGACAACCTCGTTTCTACAATCGAAGCAAGCGAAGTAAAAGAATTGAAGGTTATCATAAAAGCTGACCTCCAAGGTTCTGCAGAGGCGTTGAAACAGTCTCTCGAAAAACTCTCAACTCCGGAAATTCGCTTGAACGTAATTCATTCTTCTGCCGGCGCAATCAACGAAAGCGACGTTACTCTTGCGGCCGCAGATGAAAATGCAATCATTATTGGATTTAATGTTCGTCCAACGGCAAAAGCTAAGATGCTTGCTGATGAAGAAAAAGTAGAAATCAGAAAATACAACGTTATCTATAAATGTGTTGAAGAGATTCAGCAGGCAATGGAAGGAATGCTCCGTCCAGATACAATTGAACAGAATATCGGTATGGTTGAAGTTCGCAACACATTCCGTGTTCCAAAAGTTGGAGTTATTGCAGGATGTTCAGTTACAGAAGGTCTTGTTAAAAAATCAGCTACTGTTAACCTTATCAGAGACGGAATTGTTAAATGGACAGGAAAAATTTCTTCGCTCAAACGTTACAAGGACGATGCAAAAGAAGTTAAGGCCGGTTTTGAATGTGGTATCGGTCTTGAAAACTGGCAGGACATTCAGGTTGGCGATCAGCTTGAAGTTATTGAATACGTTGAAGTTGCAAGAAAACTTGGCGAATCTCTCGTAGATGAAAAAGCCGAAGCAGAAGCAAAGGCTAAAGAGAGAATTGCCGCTGCAAAAGCCGAAGCAGAAGCTGCAGCAGCGCAGATTGCCGCAGAAGAAGCAGAAGCAAAGGCTAAAGGAAAAGCAAAAAAAGCAGCAAAAGATAAGTTAAATCCTTCATTTGTTCCGAATGGAGATGCTGAATAATGGGTGAATTTAGACTTGCAAAACTGGGTGAGCAGATTCGCGGCGAAATTGCACTGCTTGTCAGCACCCAGAAAATAAAAGATCCGCGTGTTTCAACTTTTTTGACGATAAATCGTGTTGAAGTTGCCGCAGATTTGGCTTATGCAAAAGTTTATGTTTCGAGTTTTTTGCCAGAGGGACAGATTTTAAAAGGAGTTGCCGGGCTTAACAGCGCGGCAGGATTCATACAGTCGTCAATCGCAAGAAAACTTACAATTCGAAAATTTCCAAAACTCAGTTTTATTGCTGACAGTTCAATAAAGGACGGCTTTGAGATGGTAAATAAATTAAATCGTCTTGAAGCAGAGGAAAATGAGATCCGCAGACAGCAGACAGACGGGCAGTAACGCAAACTCCGGAATTTTGCTTTTAAGCAAGCAGTCCGGAGAAACGAGTTTTGCTTCTTTATCGGCAGTAAAAAAATCTCTTGGCACAAAAAAAGTCGGGCACACGGGAACATTGGATTCCTTTGCGGACGGGCTTCTTGTCGTTCTTACAGGCCATTTGACGCGTCTAGTTTCTCATATTACAAATTTTGGAAAAACTTACCTTGCATTGATTGAATTCGGCACGGAAACCGATACCCTCGATCCAACCGGAAATGTAATAAAGACAGGAAGAATCCCTGACGAAGAAGAAGTTCGCGCGGCTTTGAAAAAGTTCAAGGGAGAAATTGAACAGGTTCCGCCAAAATTCAGCGCGCTTCACGTAAATGGAAAAAGGGCCAGCGACCTTATGCGAAGCGGCGAGGAAGTTGAACTTGCGCCGAGAAAAATAACAATTCACTCAATCGTATTGCTTGATTTTTTTGAAAAATATGCTCTTGTCGAAGTCAGCTGTTCAAAAGGAACTTATATCCGCTCTCTTGCCCGCGATATTGCAAAGGAATGTGGAACCGTCGCTCATTTAAAGGCTTTGCGTCGCACTGGAGTAGGGCCTTTTTATTTAAAAAATGCGGCAGGCCATGAAGATTTGGAAGAATTTACGATTTCAAGCCTTGTATATGGCGAAAAAAAATCTTTAAAAAACAGAAAAAGCGATCCTTGTTTTGCGGAAAAGGTAAGAAATTCAACTTATCCGATGACGGCAGAAATTGCGCGTTTATGTGGATTTTCTCCGGCCATGCTTTGCACAGGCTACGTTCAAGATTTTGCCAACGGGCGTCTTTTAAGAAGACATTCGTTCTATTTTGAAGAAAAAACTCCTGAAAACTGTGAACTTGCGGTTTTTTATCCTGATTTAAAGTTTGCAGGAACAGTGAAAAGAAACGGCAGAAAATTCAGTTACGGTTTTGTAATTCAGCCGGAAGAGCAAAAACTGAAAATATATTCCTGGGAGCAGGTTGTAAACGGAAAGCCCATAAAGGATTTTGGAAGTCAGAAAACAGCCCTTAGCATTGGGAGTTTTGATGGAATGCATATCGGGCACGATTCGATTTTTGATTCAATTCTTGAAAAAAAACAGCTTGTGCCGGGAATTGTAACATTTCGCCATTCTACACGGCTTGAAAAGTCCGGAAAAGATTTTAGCGGA
>NZ_DLLH01000029.1:0-4242 GCF_002476655.1 Treponema sp. UBA7567 | reverse complement strand
TATGCGTAAAGGATTTAAGTTTGTCGTTGTAATTGACTTTTCCGACGATTTTACTAAAATACAAGGAAGTGATTTTCTGTCAATTTTAAAAGATAACTGCAATGTAAAATATCTTGCCGAAGGTGAAGATTTTAGATGCGGTTACAAAGGCTTGACCGATATTCCTGCTTTAAAAGAATTTTGCGCTAAAAATAAAATCGAGCTTAATGTTGTCAGTTTTGTTGATTATTCTGGCAAAAAAGTAAGTTCTTCAAGAATTCGTGAGGATGTTCTTGATAAAAAGTTTAATGAAATAAGCATAATGCTCAGAAATCCGTATACTATTGACTGTGCGGGTTTTGAATGGTATAGGGAAACAATAGAAGGAAAAAATTATCTGACCGCAAAAAAACACGGAAGTCAGATTTTTCCGCCTGATGGTGAATATGCTGTCAAAATAAAAATGGTAATTTCTGGAAGCGAAGAGATTTCCGCAGCAAAAACTGTAGCCTGTAAATTAGATTCCGGTTTACTTCGCGTGCTGGATTCTGACGGATCGCTCAGAGGCTTTGTGCGGGCAATTCAATTTGGTTACCCAGAGAAATAAATATTTTAAGGAGTAAGTAAAATGCTTACAAAAGAAGAATCAGCTGCAGTAGTCAGCAAATTTGGCAAAAACGAAGCCGACACAGGAAACACAAAAGTTCAGATCGCTCTCCTTACTGAACGCATCAAACAGCTTACAGTTCACTGCCAGCACTTCCCAAAAGACGCAGGCGCATCACGTGGATTGCTCAAAGTAATCGGACAGCGCCGCAAGATGCTTAAATATCTTCAGAGAAAGGATTTGGAAGTTTACCGCCAGCTTATTAAAGAACTTGGTCTCCGCAAATAATAAACGTGGAGGTGTAAGTAATGGCAGTAAATAGAGTAACTTACAAAATTGGTGATGAAGATTTAATTCTCGAAACTGGAAAAATCGGTAAACAGGCAAACGGATGTGTTTATGCGCAGTACGCAGGAACATCTGTAATTGCAACTGTATGTGCCTCTTCCGAAGTTAAAGAGGGATTGGACTTTGTCCCGGTTACTGTTGAATACAATGAAAAATATTATGCCGCAGGAAAAATTCCAGGAGGCTTTGTAAAACGTGAAGGTCGTCCAAAGGACAAGGAAATTTTGGTTTCTCGCCTTATTGACCGTCCTATGCGTCCTCTTTTTGAACCTGCATTTGGTCGTGAAATCCAGATTGTTCCGACTTGTGTTTCTGCCGACGGAATCAATCCACCGGACATTCTTGCAGTAATTGCCGCTTCTGCAGCAGTATCAATTTCTGATATTCCATTCCATGGACCAGTTGCAGCGGCAAGAGTCGCTTATATTGACGGACAGTATGTAATCAACCCGACTTTCTATCAGCAGGAAAAAGCTCAGCTCGAAATCGTTGTTGCCGGAACAAAAGACGGATTTACGATGGTTGAAGGCGGTGCGAACGAAGTCAGCGAGGAAGTAATGCTCGGCGCTCTTGAACAGGCGCAGGGCTTTATTACGGCTATGTGCGAGCTTCAGGAACAGCTTGTTGCAAAATGTGGAAAAGAAAAACTCCCACTTGCTCCACTTAATGTTGAGCTTGCAAACAAAGAGCAGATTATTGCAGATGCAACACCTCTCCTTGAAAAAGCATGTTTCCAGGACGGAAAAATGACTCGCGGCAAGGCAATTGCCGCGGCAAAAGAGCAGGTTGCACAGAAATATGCTGAACAGTTGTCAGATGAAATTCAGAAAAAGCTTTTTGATTCTTGCTTTGATGATATTCAGTACAACTTGCTTAGAAAGAGCATTTTGGACAAAGGCTTGAGAATTGATGGCCGTAAATGTGACGAAATTCGTCCGATTACTTGCGAAGTGAACGTTCTTCCTCGTCCACACGGTTCGGCTCTTTTTACACGTGGCGAAACTCAGTCCTTGGCAGTTTGTACTCTTGGCACAACACTCGATGCCCAGGTTTATGACGATATTGATGGAGAAAGAAGCGAAAACTTTATTCTTCATTACAATTTCCCTCCTTATTCTGTTGGAGAAGTTGGACGTCTTACAACAGGCCGCCGCGAAATTGGACACGGAAACCTTGCCCGCCGTTCTTTGGCAGCCATGGTTCCGCCAGTTACAGAATTTCCTTATACCGTTCGCGTAGTTTCTGAAATCATGGAATCTAACGGTTCTTCTTCTCAGGCTTCTACTTGTGGCGGTTGTCTTGCAATGCTCGCTGCTGGCGTTCCTATGAAGAAGATGGTTGCAGGAATTGCAATGGGTCTTATTACAGAACCAGAAGGCGACAATCCTTACGGAAATTACAAGATTCTTTCTGATATCCTTGGTGAAGAAGACCATCTCGGCGATATGGACTTTAAGGTAGCCGGAACAAAAGACGGAATTACTGGTTTCCAGATGGATATTAAGATTGCCGGTGTGACAACACAGATTATGAAAGAAGCTCTCGCCCAGGCAAAAGCCGGACGCTTGCATATTCTTTCGATCATGGAAAAATGCATCGACAAGCCTCAGCCAATTAGTCCGTTTGCGCCAAAAATCTTGACTATGAAAATTAGTCCGGATAAAATCGGCGCTTTGATTGGACCTGGCGGAAAGAACATTAAAGCTCTTTGCGCACAGTACGGCGTTACAATCAACACAGAAGATGACGGAACTGTTCAGATTTACGGAAAAACCGGAAAATCTGCTGAAGAAGCGAAACTCGCTGTAAAAGGCATTTGTGAAGATCCAGAAGTTGGAACAATTTACAACGGCACTGTAAAGCGCATAATGGATTTTGGTGCTTTTGTTGAAATTTTGCCAGGAAAAGAAGGCTTGTGCCACATTTCTAAACTTTCAAGACAGAGAGTTGAAAAAGTGACGGACGTTCTTAAAGAAGGCCAGCAGATTCCTGTAAAACTTCTTGAAGTAGACAAAATGGGAAGATTGAATCTTTCCTATGTTGATGCGCTTGAAGAGCTAAAAAAATAATTAACGCTTAAAATGTTAAATTATTAAACAAAAAATGGCTGTTTGAAGACTGATTTTCAGACAGCCATTTTTTTTGTCAAAATCTCACTGCCATAGAAAAAAAAGTTCAAATCGTTTATACTTTTTAAGATATGAAAAAAGGTTTTGATAACGATAAATATTTGAAAATTCAGTCTGAACACATTAAAGAGCGTATTTCGCATTTTGGAAACAAGCTTTATTTGGAATTTGGCGGTAAACTTTTTGACGACTTTCATGCAAGCCGTGTTTTGCCTGGGTTTGAGCCAGACAGTAAACTCAAGATGCTTTTGCAGCTGGCTGATATGGCAGAAATTATAATCGTAATCAGCGCATTGGATATTGAAAAAAACAAAGTCCGCGGCGACTTGGGTATTACTTATGACAAAGATGTCCTTCGTCTGCGCCAGGAATTTATGGACAGAGGGTTATTTGTAGGTTCTGTTGTTATTACGCATTATTGCGGACAGGAAGGTGCAAAGGCCTTTGCTAAACGTCTTAAAAAACTTGGAATAAAGTCTTATTTCCATTATTTGATAGAAGGCTATCCGAGCAACGTTGCTCTTATCGACAGCGATAAAGGCTATGGAAAAAATGATTATGTAGAAACCTCCCGTCCGCTTGTTGTTGTTACAGCTCCAGGTCCTGGGTCTGGCAAAATGGCTGTCTGCTTAAGCCAGCTTTATAACGAAAATGTTCGCGGTGTAAAGGCAGGATATGCCAAGTTTGAAACGTTTCCTATTTGGAATCTTCCTCTAAAGCATCCTGTAAACCTTGCTTACGAAGCGGCAACTGCCGATTTAAACGATGTTAATATGATTGACCCATGGCATCTTGAGGCTTATGGGGTTACGACTGTAAACTACAACCGCGATATAGAAATTTATCCGGTGCTGGATGCAATCTTTAAGGGAATTTTTGGAGAAAATCCATATAAATCGCCGACGGATATGGGCGTCAATATGGCAGGCAACTGTATCTTTGACGACGAGGCATGCTGCTATGCGAGCCGTCAGGAAATTATCAGACGCTACTATACTGCTTTGTGCAACCTTGCTGACGGGAAGTGCGAAGAATCCGAAGTAAACAAACTTACTCTTTTAATGCAGCAGGCAAAGATAACTCCGGCCGACCGTCTTGTTACAGTTGCCGCAAGCAAACGCGCAGAAAAATCCGGACTTCCAGCGGCCGCAATCGAACTGAACGACGGCACAATAATCA
>NZ_DLLH01000040.1:0-38715 GCF_002476655.1 Treponema sp. UBA7567 | reverse complement strand
TCGGATTATTTGGAGAACAAAAATAAATCAGAGTATTTTTTTCAATTTTTGAAAGATCAGGAAAAAAATCGTTTTCCGGCGTGCATGGAAGATAAGAAATTCCTTCGTAACCGTTTCCGTTATTTTTTCCGGCAGCACCAGCGACAACAGAACCGTCAACATAAACAGGATAAGCAGGGTCTTGGACGGCAACTTTTACTTTTGAGCCAAACAAAGTCTGAATGCGCGCAATATCACATTTTGCACCGTCAGAAATAAAAATTTCGTTTGCATCTGCCATTTTTGGATAAAAAACTTCCGCAATTTTTGAGCGAAGGGCTGAATTTCCCTGCTCATCTCCATAACCGGAATATCCTTCAGGAGTTGAAAGAGCAAGAGCATAATCTGACATTGCCTTTGCAATATGCGGAGAAAGAGGCTCTGTTGTATTTCCTATTCCAAGGCTGATAATTCTAGCATCTGGATGACCAGCCGCGTATTCACGGCGACGACGAGCTACCTCTGGAAAAAGATAGCCTGCTGTAAGATTTGAAAAACCTGTATTTCTTTTAATCATAATAAAATAATTTTAACGAAGGAACATTCTAATTTCAAGCCGAGCGAAATTCCTGTAAAATGTTTGAATCCGTATAATTTTCAAAAAAATAATAAAGGCTCTGTAAATTTTTTATCCGTTTGAATAGCCTTCAGGCCCCTTTATATCTGAAAAATCTGGCTTTTCGTATTTTCCGCGCCGTACAAATCCTTCATCGTAATAAAAAACTACGCTTTTTACGTTTGCACGAACTTCATCTTTTTCGTCACGGACNNAAAATTTTTACTCCGGCATAGACAGTTCCAGAAGCATAAACTTTTCCAATGTTTTTCAATTCGCGAAGGTGCGCCAAAATCGTTTCGATTTCTTTGTTGAATTCATCGTTTTCGTTAGCAAGTTCATTTTTGCGAAGTTTATAACTCTTCAAGCTCTCTTCTTTTTCAGCTGGCAAAATTCTGCGGACTTTTTTTGTATTTTCCAGTGTTTGAATGTTCAATTCCAGCTCATCAATTTCTTTTACAGTTTTTTCCTGCATTTCGCGCAAGTCTTCAAGACGATGTTTTGCACGAGGATCGATTCCGACTTCGATTACAGTTTCTGTACCGCCGCCCGCGGAACCGATATTTTTTGCAAGAACTGTTTCTGTTGCGAAAAGATGTCCACCTGTAATCTGGGCGCGCTTTCCTTGCAGAATAATTCTATGCTGAGCAGAAACTTCGCAGTTCATCAACGAATCCTGAACAATTACGTTTTCTTCAACCTGAACTTTTGAATTCTGTACAAATTTTGCCCAAAGCGAACCACCGCACAAAATTTCACATTCATCTCTACCAACAATTCCTTGGCTTACAATAATATCGCCGTCACTTTCAAGCCTGCTTGCTCCTACAGCACCGTTTACTTCGATATTTCCACTTGCCTTTACGTTATAACCGTCTTCGATATTTCCGTTTACAATTACAGTTCCAAGGAAAGTTACGTTTCCAGACTTGATGTTTACACCATCGATTTCCATAATCGGCTCGACGTTAATTTTATCGTTAATAAGCAAAACTTGCCCATTGCAGGCTGCAAGAATTGTTCTTCCATCTGAATCCAATGTAACATTTTTTCCAAGCGGAAGATTGATATCTTTTCCGTTTTTTGCTTCAAGATAGCGGCCGTAAAGTGTCTTTCCAGCTTTTCCACGCTCAGGAAGCATTTTTTGCGCAAGTGGCTGTCCTTCGACAACATTTTGAATAAGGTTGAGCTCCTTAAAATCAACTTGACCGTTTGCAGCCTCTTTTGCCCGAATTTTTGAACGGTCCGTTTCAAAGTTGTAGGCAATATATGCATCGCGTCCGTCAACTGGCAAGACAGCTTCCGCAACGACAACAGGAACATTGTAAGTTGGCCTGTCAACAAGAGCGGAGATCTTCTCATCGGAAATTCCGGCAACAACGCCCTGCCCTTTTAATGCGGTTTTTATCTGCTCTTCGCTGACATCAGCTCCGCCCAAAGCCGGAGGCGTAATCGTACAAGTTGCCTTTAATTCGTCTTTTGTAATATCAATAACGTAAATTGCATCTCCAGCAGGATTTCTTGAATAATGGCCGACAGGCTCGTAAATTCCACCTGTTCCATCTTCTGTATATTTTTTTACGATTTTTTCATCAAAATCTACAGTATCAGAGCGTTTTATATCGTTTATGACATCTGAAAGATTGATGTTTTTTCCGTCTCCGACAGGAAGATTTACTTTCAGACAAATCTCTGTTCCAAACCGATGAACAAAATACTCTCCGTCTTTATCAAAATTCTGAATCTCTTCGTCCATGTCCATAAAGCCGGAATTCTGAAAATCCTTGCTTCTTTCACTTTTTGATACCGCTTCAGCATTTTGATAAACGGTTATAAACCAAGGTCGTTTTGCAATTCCAAAAAATCCATCAAATCCTTTTTCTTTTACTTCATATTCAAGATTCGCAATTTTTGTGTTCAGCTGAACAGCTGCATCTGCGAGCGCTTCATCAAGAGTATCAGCGCGAACTTCTACGCTTTTTACGCTTTGGTCTTTTTTTTGAAGCTCTGCAAGGTCTAATCGGATTTTTTCAAGTGTAACCATAAATTTCAAGACCTTAAACTAGATGATTCCCTTACGAAAATTCGTCAATTTCGCCTTTAAACGCAAATTTGCCTTTGTATGCAACTGAGAAATTCTCGATTCGCTTACCTCAAGCACCTGTCCAATTTCTTTAAAAGTCAAATCTTCATGGTAGTAAAGAACTATTACCATTTTTTCTTTTTCTGGAAGTTCGTTTATAGCCTGCACAATAACTTTTCTAATTTCCTCGCGTTCAACTTGAACATCTGGATTCAGGCTTGCAGGAGACTCGATAGTATCTCCAATTGAAAGATGATCGCTGTCGTCTCCAGAACTCCAAACATCATTTAAGGAAACAATGCTTGACGCGCTGACTTTCATTATAGTCTGATGATATTCGTCCTCAGAAAGATTCAGCTGCTGTGCAATTTCTGCATCAGTCGCAGTACGGCCAAGCTTTGACTCAAGCTCGCTGATTGTATCTTCAATTTCACGGGATTTTTGACGTACAGAGCGTGGAACCCAGTCAAGCTGACGCATTTCATCAAAAATTGCGCCACGGATTCTAGTGACGGCATAAGTTTTAAATTTTACACCCTTTTCTAAATCATATTTACTGATTGCATCAAGAAGTCCAAACTGACCAAAGCCAACAAGGTCATCAAATTCCATGCTTGCAGGAAGACCTACAGAAACTTTTCCAGCGACATATTTTACCAACGGCATATACTGCCTAATCAGCCTGTCGCGTAGTTGAGAAGATTTTGTTTTTTTATACTCAGCCCAAAGTTTATCTTCGTCGCTGCTGTTGATTATCAACGTCTGCTCTGTACCCATAGCTTCCTGTCTCTTTTTCTATTTATTTATCTTTTTCAAGCAGAGTCCGAACAGCCTGCGCCATTACATCTGCATTTTGTGAAACGCTTTCTGTTCCGCCAGAAAAAACAGCTCCGGCAAAACCGTTTCCGCCAGAAGAAGCAAAATCACTGTCATTTATTATATCACCAGATGAATTATTTTTCACGTCATCTGACAAATCCTCAATTTCCGGCAATTCATCAATATTTTCAATCGAAGAGCCATCGGCAAATGCGTTTATCTTATTTTCAGAATCGCCTGCATTAGAAGGAACATCTTTTTTTAAAATTGAGTTTTCCGATGAATTTTGCAAATCAGAATTGGCTTTTCCGAGATTTTCAAGTCCGGCAGAAATAAATTCGGCCTTTTTACTTTCGCCTTCTTTTTTTGTTCCGGAAACAGAATTTTTTGTTTCCGAAGAAGACTTTTCTTCTGTCAAAGATTTTTCTTCCGTCTGAAAATTTTTTGAATCTTTTCCTGAAAGACCAGGGCGGTTATTTTCTACAAAAAATTTTGGACTGGATTCATCATCTTCAAGCCCGTCATCCGTAATAACGATATTTACATTGTCACCGGATTTCTGTTGCTTGGACTGCGGCGAATTTTGAGAAGAATCAGTTTCAAGAGAGACGCCCTTTGAATCATTTGCCAAAAATTTGGAAAAAAGGAAGGAAATTGAAAATGAAAGAACCGAAAAAACAGCTGCAAAAATCAGCGACCTAAGCAAAATAGCCAGAACTGGATTTTTTGCAATCATTCCAGTAAGAAATGACAAAACAAAACCGCAAACGGCTGCAAAACCGATGATTTTTTTGTTCATCATTACTTCCTCCCTTATAAAAGATTAAGACAAAATTTGCACAAGGTCAAGTTTTTAAACTTTTTGTTAATTTTTGTAAGCATTTTTTTTCATCAAATTACCGGCTTTATTTTTTTCTGAGAAATTTCTTAAGAAAACTCGATACGCCGTCGCTTGTACCAAGATCAGTTTTTTCAATGCGGCCAACAATATGTTTTATGCACTGAGCCGGTTTTGAAGTTGGATTTATAATCATAAACGGTTTTTGGCGGATTACAGACGCAGAAACAACAGAATCATCATAAACAAAGCCTATGTAATCAACCTTGTAATTTAAAAACTGTCCGACAATTGTAATTATTCTGTCAGAAATTTTCTTACCTTCTTCTGCAGAGTGGACTCTATTTACCAAAAGCTTTATATTTATATTTCTTTCGCCAAGTTCCGTAGTGATAATTTTTATCATTCCGTAAGCGTCTGTGATTGCCGTAGGTTCAGGAGTTGTGACAACATAAACTTCGTCTGCCGCGGCAACAAACTGCAAAACGTTGTTAGCGATTCCAGCTCCAGTATCGATTATGATGATATCCGCATTTCCAAGCTGAGCAAATTGCTTTGCAAAATAGTCAAGCTCTTCAACAGAAAGATTTGCAATTTTTGAAAAACCGTTTGCTCCGGCAATAAATTTAATTCCAACTTCCGTATCGAGAATTATTTCCGACATTGTCTTCTGACGGTTTATAACCTGCATAAGGTTATACTGAGGAACAACATTCAAAAGAACGTTTACATTTGCCATTCCAAGGTCACCGTCAATAAGGATAACCTTCTTTCCAAGCTGGGCATAAGCAATCGCCATATTGACCGCCATATTTGTTTTTCCAACACCGCCTTTTCCGCTTGTAATGGCAATAATTCGGGTTTTGTGAGATGATGCCTCATTTTTTTTCTGTGTTGATGAAAGCGTGTTTCCCATCAATTCACGCAATTCTTCAGCCTGGTCTTCCATAATTATTCATCCTCCGGAAACATGTCATCAATATAAACTTTACTAACCGTAAAATCTGAAAGTCTGTATAAAAACTCTCTGACAGAAGCTTTTTTTATGTCATTTGGAACTTTTTGTCCGTCTGTTATATAAGAAATAGTCTTGTTTAGTTCGTACAAAACGCTCAGGACATTTCCATAAGAAGTCGTTTCGTCACATTTTGTGATTATAACTGAATTGAAATTAAAAAGTGAAAAATTTTCAATTGTTTTCTTTAAATCCCGCGCCTTTGTCGAAGCCGCAACAACCAGATAAGTATCCAGAGAAAATCCCTGAAGATTTAAAATATTTCTCATTTTTGCAATATTGTCGTAGTCGTTCGGGCTAAATCCTGAAGTATCAATAAAAATATAGTCCGCGCTGTCCTTACATTCTTGAATTATATCATTTAAATCAACAGGAGACTCCGCCTTGTCAACGCGAACATGCATAAGTTCCCCAAATTTGCGGAGTTGCGCTTCTGCACCAACACGGGTATGGTCAATCGTAATAAGGCGCACGTTAGGCAATGGCTCGCCTTTCTTTTTTGCATCAAGAATAAGTTTTGCCGCCATTTTGCTGATTGTCGTTGTTTTTCCAAGACCAGTCGGTCCGATAAGGACAATTATATGAGGAATTTTGTAATAAACTTCTGGAGCAACTTTTATCGACTGACCGATCCAGCCGACTACTTTTTCCTGAATTTGCTCAAAATCATTTAAATCTTCAAGAGTCGATTCATTTTTTAACTTAGAAGAAATCATATTTATAAATGCATGAGTAAATTCATTGTCCTCGAGAAGTTTTTCAATCTTTACGATTGACGGATGTTTTTTTTCGACAGAAGTGATTTTCAAATCTTCAATCTGACTATTCATCTGTGCCATCATGTCTGTAAGCTCGTTATATTGCTTTACAACAAGTTTTGAATAATCAACTTTTGAATTTTTTATAATGCTTTCTTTTGCCGCCGAAAAATCCTCCTGCTCAGAATGTCCCCTGTCTTTTACGACAAAAGAAACTTTTATGCGGCTTTTCTGAAAAAAGCCAAGGAATCCGCCCTGAAGGACTGTCTGCTGGTCAATAATCCGATAGTTGTTTCCGTATTCCTGCCAAAGACTATTTCTTATTTCATCGACAGATTTTCCAGTCATTGTCAAAGTCGTCGGTGTGTATTCACTGCTATTCACTTATTTCTCCCAAAATTTCAAGATTTACTGAATTTCCAGCCGCAAGAACTTCGTCTACAGAAAGAACTGCTACGGTTCCCGGAAAATCTCTTTCAATCAGTTGATAAACAAGCTGTCTGACATCGGGAGTTGGCGCAAGAATTATAGGCAAAATATTTCTGTCCCGTAAAGGTATTATATTTGAACTGACCGCATTTTTGAAATTTCTTGAATCAACCGGATCAAACGCAACTACAGGCGCAGAACCGTCATTCTGCGAAACTATATGCTCTATAATTTTTTGTGCCCATCCCTGGCTCAATTGAATGACGCTGAGCTTTTTCTGCTCATCATTAGGATCTACATACTGAAGACAAATCTGAAGTCCAAGCGCCTCACGAACTTTTCCAATCAAAAAAAACGGATTGTGCGGCATGTTTCCGTAGTTTGCAAGCGTTTCCAAAATTGAAACAATATTGCGAATAGATACCCGTTCCCGAAGAAGCCCCTGAAGAATTTTTTCGATCTCGCCATAAGTATACTTATATGTATCCATAACTTCTTCAACTACAACAGGATTAGTTTCTTTTATTTTTGCAATTATCGCGCTTACTTCCTGTCTTCCCAATATTTCTGCAGCATGAGAGCGGATAATCTCAGTCATGTGAGTTGCAATTATCATAGGAGGATCGATTACCGAATAACCGTTTCTTTCGGCTTCCAGACGGCGATCTTCACCAATCCATATTGCCGGTATTCCAAAAGTTGGATCTTTTGTAGGTTCGCCTTTAATTTCTTCGATTACAGAACCAGTATTAAGGCACATGTAGTATCCGATCTTTAATTTTCCCCGGCCAGCTTCAATCCCGCGGATTTTAAAACTGTATTCCTGTGGATCGAGCGTAAGGTTATCGATGATTCTTATTCTAGGAACTACGAGACCAAGGTCAATTGCGGCTTCGCGGCGGATTCTCGTAATTCTCTCAAGAAGCTCTGCGCCTTTTTCTTTATTAACCAAATCAAGCAAGGCGACTCCCAGCTCAAGACAAAGAGGATCGAGAGGAACAACCGGACTAAGCTCTTCAGATTTTTGAGAAGATTGAGAGCCTGCTTTTTTAGCCGCTTCTTCCTCCAGTTTTTTTGCAAAAGAAAGCTTTTCCTGCTTTTGCATTTTATAGCCAAAAAAGATAAGCAAGGCGCCCATACCGATAAGAATAACGACAAGAAGAGGCGTTGTGTGAAAAATAATAGCCATTACAGCAAGAATTCCGCCTGAAATCATATAGACAGAACTGCTTATATTAAACTGCTTTTTAATTTCTTCGCCTAAAACTTCGTCAGAATTACCACCGGTTACAAGAATACCAGTCGCAACAGAAATCAAAAGAGACGGAAGCTGGCTCAAAAGACCGTCGCCAATAGTAAGCTGGGGAAAAGTTGCAATAGCTGAACTAAAATCCATCCCCTGTTTTATCATTGCATAAAGAACACCGCCAACCAGGTTTATCAGCGTAATAAAAATTCCAGCCTTTACGTTTCCGCTTACAAACTTTGAAGAACCGTCCATTGCAGAATAAAAGTCGCATTCACGCTGAATATCCGCTTTTTTCTGTCTTGCCTGTTCATCCGTAATTGAACCGGAATTCAATTCAGAATCAACAGCAAACATTTTTGAGTTCATGGAATCCAGGGCAAAACGAGCCTGAACTTCAGAAACACGCCCGGCGCCCTTTGTAATTACAACAACCTGAATAATGATGATGATTAAAAATATTATAAACCCGATAACCGGCTGACCTTTTGCCACAACGTTTGCGAAAGATTTTATCATCGCTCCGTCAAAAGATTTAAAGCCGACATATCCGTGAGTGAGAATATAACGGGTTGAACAGACATTGAGTGCAAGACCAAAAACTGTCACAAAAAGAACGACACGAGGAAAAGACGACAATCTTGAAGACTTCGGGGTATACAAAACGACAAGAAAGATGATTATGGAAATCGCAATGTTTACAATCATCAAAAAATCGAGAACCGCTCCGCTTACAGGCATTAACAGCATAAAAACGATGAGAACGCCGGCAAATGCGATAAAAGAATTTGAAATTTTTGTCTGTTTAAAAAAATTGCTTAAACGGTTAGCCACTCCCCACCCCTGGTTGACTTGCTACTTTTTCCTATTGAGATAATTTATCTGTGCATAAACGATTGAAATCGCTTTTATATATGTATCAGGAATTATATCACCAACTTCAACATTTGAATAGAGTGCGCGCGCCAAAGGAACGTTTTCAACCCTTGGAATTCCGTTTTCGTCAGCCAAATCGCGTATTCTTTTTGCAGTTAAATCCGCACCTTTTGCATTGACAATCGGGCGATCTGTTTTTGCAGCATCATATTTTAAAGCGACTGAATAATGAGTCGGGTTTGTAATTACGACATCGCTTTCCGCGACCGCCTTCGGCAGATTTCTGGTCAAAAGTTCACGCTGGGCCTGCTGAAGTTTTCCTTTAACTTCCGGATCTCCTTCCTCTTCTTTAAATTCCTGCTTTACTTCCTGCTTTGTCATTTTTAAACGTTCCAAAAATTCACGTTTTTGCATAAAATAATCAGGAATCGAAATTGCAAGAAAAATTATCGAGCAGAAAGCAAGAATCTGAGTCGCGCATTTTCCGATAAGTCCAGAAGCCATTCTTATAGAACTAGTATTTAAAAGTGCAAGAATATCAGCCACATTCATTCTTATAACGACAACAGCCGTTATAATTACAGCGGCAATCTTTACAAGAGATTTTACGATATTCATTGCGCCTGTAAGCGAAAAGACAGTTTTTTTTAAATACTGGCCGATTCGCGGAACTATGTTTGAAAACTTAAATTCAATAGGCTTTAGCGAAAAAATAAAACCACGGTTTTGGATAAGGTTTCCGGCAATTCCTGCAATAACTCCGCAAAAAGCAAGAGGAAGAACCATTTTTGCAAAATTCACTAAAAAAAATACAAAAAACTGCGAAGATTCAATCTTAGCGTTCGCGCATTTTGTAAAATAATAAACAAGAATTTGCTCGCACATTCTCAGATAATGAGGAGCCGCAACAATCAGCGCGACAACGCACATAATCATTACAATTGCGCTAGTAAGCTCCTGGCTTTTTGCAACACGGCCTTCTTCACGCTCACGCCTTAAGCGAGTTTCTGTTGCATCCTCTGTACGGCCTTCATCTTCTGCGGCAAACCACTGAAGGTCAATTTCATCAAAACTCATTGCTGGCCTCCAGAACCTCTAAAAAACGCAAAAAGCGATTCCAAAACAGAAAATCCGCTGGCAAAAGACGAAATAAAATAATCACACAGACTGCCCATAAGGCTCATAATTATAAAAAACGAAAGCAAAATTAAAACAGGAAAACCTTCGGCAAGAAGGTTCATCTGAGGAGCAGCTTTTCCTAAAATTCCTGTCGTAATAGAAACAAGAAGAAGAATTCCCATAATCGGCAAAGCAATTACAAAAGCGCAGGCAAAAAGTCTTGTGAGCGACGAAAGCAAAAAGGTAATTATCTCCTGCCTTCCAGCCGCCATTACGATGTTCATGGCATTCATCGTTTCAAAACTCGCGGCAAGGCCTTTTCCAAAAAGAATCTGCGCCCAATGCCCCTGCAAAAAAATCAGCATTGCTATTAAATTAAAAAACTGGCCCATAAGGGGATTTTCGACCTGACTCAAGGCATCGTAAACTTCAGAAGCAGAAAATCCCATCTGAAAGGCAAAAAACTGTCCAGCCGCGCTAAAAGCGCTGAAAATTATGCTCACAAAAAATCCAGTAATTATGCCAATCAGAGCTTCTCCAACAAGAATCAGTATATAATCAATCGAAAAAGAGGCATTTTCTGCAATGTACGGAAGATAATCTTTTGTATCAATATGAGGAAAAATTAAATACGCCATATATCCAGTCAGAGCAATCTTTGCAACACGAGAAATTGTCCGCATAGAAAAGAGAGGCATTGTCATAATCAAGGCAAAACACCTGACTGCCACAAGTAAAAAAAACGGTGCCTGCCACACAATCTGCTCAAGCATATTTTATTTTTCCGTTTATTGCGCCAATTTTGGAATCATATCAAAAAGATTTAAAGTATATCCGCGCAAAGAAGCAAACATCCAGCCACCAAGAAGAGCGAGCATTGCAAGAATTACAAGCATTTTAGGAAGGAAAGTCAAAGTCTGTTCCTGAATCGATGTCGTAGCCTGAAAAATTGCAACGATAAGACCGATGACAAGAGCCGCTCCCAAAATCGGAGATGTCATAATAAAAACCTGATAGACCGCATTCCGAACAAGACCTACTAAAAATCCAATACTCATTTTCAACTCCTGTTAACAAAATCAATGCTGCAAAACAGAAACAAAAAGCTGCTGAGTCAAAAGTCCCCAGCCGTCGACAAGAACAAAAAGCATAAGCTTAAAAGGCATTGAAATCTGGACAGGAGGCAACATCATCATACCCATACTCATAAGAATACTTGCAACCACCATGTCGATTACAATAAACGGAATATAAAGAATAATTCCTATTTTGAAGGCGACTGTAAGCTCATGCAGAATATAAGACGGAACAAGAACATACATTGGAACATCGTCAAGTGTTTTTGGAGCATCAAGCTTTGCCATTCCCATAAATGTCTGGATATACGAAGTATCGTTAAACATCTGCGAATACATAAAATTTTTAAGCGGTTTTTCTGCTTCGCGGTAGGCCTGCTCAATTGTCAGCTGGCCGTCGCTCAAAGGCCTAAAAGAAGATGTATAAACCTTCTGGAAAACAGGCCACATTACAAAAAGCGTCATAAAAAGCGCAATTCCATTCAAAACAGAAGTCGGCGGAACCTGCTGAAGCGAAAGAGCGCGCTTTATAAAATCAAGGACAATTGAAAATCTCAAAAAACATGTCATCAGAATCAAAATGCTCGGAGCAAGCGAAAGAATCGTAAGCAGGAGCAAAAGCTGAAGGTTAAAAGCCATCTGAGTTCCAGTACGCGGCTGAGTGATGTTTATGTCGATATTTGGAAAAGTAAGCCCGCGCACAGACTGATTCATCTGCGTAGTTCCCTGTGCAGAACCGGACGGAAAATTCCTGTTTTGAGAAGACTGGGAAGCAACCGGCAAAGTACAAAACGAAAGAAGAAGTCCCAAAAAACAAAGTTTAAAAAGCCATTTTTTTCTAAAATACAGCAATGCGTTTTTCATAAATTTTCCACTTATCACTTACATTATTACTTTTTTATATAAATTTAAAAATATATTAAGAATTTTCTGAATTAAATTTTNNTCTGCTTTTTTAGCTCATCCGCAGAATTTGACGAAGAATTTTCGTAAATACTGCTTTCAGGTTCTTTGCTTGAGCCAGGCATAAAAATATCAAGAATTTCGCGGAACGAGCGTGGCTTTGAAACCTTTTCGTTTTTGTCGGCATAAAGATTCATAGCATTAATAAGTTCCTTGTCCTCGATTTTTCCAATCAGGCTGATTTTTTCATCGCTTACACCGATTAAAAATGCATTGTCCTGCAAAGTTATTACCTGAACTGATTTTCCAGGGCTTAATGTCAAATGGCTTACTTTTCGCAAAAAAGGATCGTTATCATTTTCTGTTTTTATGCCTTTTTTAAGGAAATGAAAAATTCCCCAAGCGATTCCAACGACAACCGCCAGAGCAAAAATCATTTTTATAAAAAGCCACAATGTCGAGCCTGAGCCGGGCTGTCTTTCATTTTGCTGCTGAGAAGATGACAAATTAAGCTGAATTTGAGAAGGATCTGTATTTATGCTGAAATTCTGAGTCTGCTGAGTGTTTTGAGCCTGAGAATTATCCTGCGCAAAAGTTTTTAAACTTCCCGCAAAAAAAAGAATGACTGCAAAAAATGCAGTAAAGATAATTGATTTTTTCATTTTTCCACCCATTTTAAATAGTTTTGTCTATACAGGATAATCCCCTTTATCCCAAAACAAAACTGTAAAAAGTAAAATCAAAAAGTAAAATCCCTAAATTGCAGCTTTTAGGCAATTTCAGATTAAAAAAAGGGGCTTTTTAGTCAGCCCCTCAATTTTAGCGAATATCCGAAACTCTTTCCATTGGAGAGAGAATTTCTGTTACGCGCACACCAAAGTTTTCATCGATTACAACAACTTCGCCTTTTGCAATCGGTTTATGGTTTACAAGAATATCAACAGGTTCACCGGCAAGTTTATCAAGCTCGATAATCGTACCTTCGCCCATCCCCAAAATTTCTTTTATCTGCTTTTTAGTGCGTCCAAGTTCTACGGTCATTTCCATGAATACATCCATGATAAGACCGATATTTCCCTGTTCAGTAGAAGCGGCTCCGCCCATTAAATTCGGAAACTGGATTGACTGAACATTCGGCGTGTTCATTCCGGCAACTTGTCCCATTGGCTGCTGCATTCCCATACCCATTCCCATATTAGGCATTGCACCCATTGGCTGCTGCATTCCCATACCCATTCCCATATTAGGCATAGCGCCCATTGGCTGCTGCATTCCCATGCCCATATTTTGAGTATTCTGGGCTGAAGAAACTGCGGCATTGTCAACATTTGCAGCAGTTCCACCACCAAGCGCCTTTACCATCTCTTCTGCAACACTGCTGGAAATCGCTTCCCAAAGAACGTAATTTTGAGAATCAACAGAATAAGTATATGTAAAAAGACAAAATTTTCCCTGAGGAATCCGAACCATTGCCTTTGGAACATTAACAGCTTCTGGAGGATTTGCAGCAAGCCCAGGAAGTTTTCCGTCTTTGCTCAGTTCGGTAATTTCAGTACCAGAATGATTTGAAACAACTTCAGAAATAACAGAAAGAGCCATATCATCGAGTTCAGCCTGCTCTTCCTTATTGATTAAGCTTGTCAACTTTTGGGCAAATTCTGTAGAAAGAATAAAAAGATGGTCACCCTTTAAGGCAGTTGAAAAATCGGCCATTACAGCAACAACCATTTCTGGAAGTTTCGCAAGCAACTGGTCACGCTCAAGAATCTCTACCGATGGCGTTCCAACAGAAAATTCACTGCCTGTCATTGAGTTGAGTTTAGTTTTTAATTCGTCTTTTATACCGTCAGCAAACTTTTCAAGGACAGAAGTATCAATGTTTACAGAAGAGGAGTTCCCTCCTGTAATTCCACCCATGTCCACGCCTGACAGCAATGCATCAATTTCGTCTTGAGAAATAGCACCATCACTCATATGATTCATCTCCTTCTACGGATAATTCTTCAAAATCTTCATTTTCGCTGTCATCAATTTTTCCAATTATCTGAACAGCCATTTTTTTACCGACAACACCCGGCTGACAATAAAATTTTTTCTTATTGCCGACACTAAGCGAAAGCGGATCACCGACGCGAACAGTTGAAAGCCGCACGACATCTCCAACTCGCAACGCAAGAACATCACGAATCGGCATATTTATTGTTCCAATTTCTGCAACAACATCCATATCAACGTCAGAAAGCTTTTCTTTTAACGTTCCAAGATACTGCGTTGTAGAACTTCTTCGCACAGAACTAAACCAGAACTGCGAAGAAAGTTTTGAAATAATAGGCTCGATAGTAAGATAAGGAATACAGAAGTTCATCATTCCTTCCTCTTCGCCAACCTTTGTTTCCAAAGTTACAAGAACGACCATTTCTGACGGAGGAACAATCTGCGCAAACTGAGGGTTTGTTTCAATCTGTCCAAGACGAGGACGCAAGTCAATTACCTGAGTCCAGGCTTCGCGCATATTTGCAAGAATTCTTACGATGATCCCTTCCATTACCGACTGTTCAATATCCGTCAAATCGCGGCTAACTTTTGCTCCCTGTCCTGTACCGCCAAAAAGACGGTCAATCATACTGAAAGTAATCGCCGGATCAATTTCCAAAACCGCATTTCCCTTTAAAGGATCCATATTGATTACAGCCAAAGTTGTCGGAGTTGGAATAGAACGGATAAATTCTTCGTAAGTCAGCTGGTCAACCGATGCGACATGAACATGAACCAGCGAACGAAGCTGCGCAGAAAGAGATGTTGTTGTAAGACGTGCAAAAGTTTCGTGCATAATCGAAACCGTTCGGATCTGCTCCTTAGAGAACTTATCCGGACGTTTAAAATCGTATATTTTTATTTTGCGCGTGTCATTTACAGGTTTAAAGTCAGTGTTTTCGCTTTCACCAGAACTTATTGCCTGCAGGAGTTGGTCAATTTCATCTTGTGACAGAACTTCGTTCATGCCTGTTCCACCTTTATAATCCGCTTTTACTGCTGAATAACATCCAGCTGCATAAAGCGCACATCTTTTATTTTTGAACTGCTTAAAATTGAATCGTTAATCGCATTGCGAATTTCAATTCTAAGCTCTTCCTCATTCTGTGGTCTTAATTCGTCTGCGGATTTCTGTGTAAAATAGCGCCGCAAAAAATCTTTTAATTCAACTGTTCTCTGCGTAATTTCTGTTGATGTCGCCTTATCGTCCTTTTTGTAACCCAATACAACTTCTACAATTACAGACGAAGGGTTTACATCGCTCGTCTTCGTTCTTGTTACGCCAAGAGAATTGTACCAGTCAAGAATTTCTTTAGTTGAACTGTATTCTTCTGCGACAGGAACAAGTGCGGCCTGCGATTGATTTCCGCCGACAACTTTCATTGTAATTACAACTACAGTCACAATTAAAATAACCGCAACCAAACCGATTGCAACCCATTTTAAAAGGACAGGGAAAAGACCGCCCATCCCCTTCTTTTTTGAAGATGCTGATGAAAGGTCGTCTGAACCGCCAGCATCATCGTTAATATCCAAATCATTATCATCAGCCATAAATTACTCCAGTTAAGAAAACACTCTGCGTGCTTTCATTGTTTTTTTTAATATCGGATTTTTTCCAGCACAACTTAAGGATATAGAATAAAGTATTTTACCCTTTATTTTGCGCCTAAAAAGTTAAAAATGCCCTTCATCAAGAATTATTATATCAACACGGCGGTTGTAAGCCTGCCCTTCCCTTGTATCGTTTGAAAATACAGGTCTAGTATCGGCATAGCCTGCAATTGAAAATTTGCTTTCATCCACTCCAAAATCCGAAAGATAGTGCAGAGTATTCAATGCGCGCGCAGCAGAAAGTTCCCAGTTAGACGGGTATTTTTCGTTTGAGACAGGATTGCTGTCTGTATGTCCCTCAATTCTAAAGCGGCGTTTCTGAAGTTCAGGTTCCTGAAAAAATTTCGAGAGTNNTTTTAAAAGAATTTCGCGGGTTTCTTCGATGTTGAGCTCGGCGCTTCCTTCTTCAAAAAAAGAATCGGAAGCCAACGTTATTACAAGCCCTCGTTCATCCGAGGAAATTGTTATTTTTGCAGAGTGAATCTCCGGCGCAAAAAGAGAAATGGCCTTTTTCTTGGCAAGACCAAGCGATTTTCCCTTTTCAACAGAAGGAAGGCTGTTTACTGTATTTCCCAAATCTGCAAGACGACCTGCAGTAAGAGACATTCCGCCAGTCGTCGTTGGATTTTCCATTGACTCTTCCTGAATTGCAAGCGATGCCTGAATCTGAGAAAGAGTTGTCGTGTCTACTTCGGAAGGATCATAAAGCATAACGAAAAAGCAGAGCATGAGAGTAATCATGTCTCCGTAAGTGCCCTGCCAGGCGGTTGAAGGTTTCTGTGGTTCATTACTTTTTCTAGCCATTTTCAACCTAATCCTTCAGAACGTCAGCCTCAATAACCTTCCGAGTTTTTGGATCCAAATAAGTTAAGAGTTTCATTGCAAGAATGCGAGGGTTATCTCCAGCCTGAATCGAAAGAACCCCTTCCAAAACCATTTCGCGAGAACGAAGCTCCGCGCTGTTCTGCGAGATAAGCTTTTGAGCCATTGGACCAAAAAGCCAGTTTGCAAGCATAGAACCGTAGAGTGTAGTTACCAAAGCTACGGCCATGTTCGGACCAAGAGAAGATTTATCTTCAAGATTGTTAAGCATACCAATAAGTCCGATTACGGTACCAAGCATACCAAAACCAGGACCAAAACCAGCCCACTGGGTTATAAGGTTAATACCAACCATGTGCCGCGCTTCCATCTGATTCATTTCGTTTTCCAAAATCGTGCGAATAACATTTCCGTCCGTACCGTCTACAACCATTCTAAGGCCGGATTTTAAGAACGCATCGTCCAAATCATCAAGTCCTTCTTCAAGTGCAAGGATACCTTCACGACGCGCCTTTTCTGAGAGAGCAACCATATTTTGAATCAGATTTTTTTCACCATAATCAAAAGTCTTAAAACAGCGCCCCATTACCTTGAACATTCCAAGAACATTTTTTAGTGAATCACAAAGAAACAGGGAGAAAAAAGAACCGCCGACAGTTACAAAAACCGAAGGAATATCAATAATACCGCCGATTGAACCACCTGATGTAAGAACACCTAAAAAGATTACACCTATACCGCCAACAATGGCAATAAGCGACGCAATATCCATAAAAAGTTTCCTCCCGCAAACCCAACAGACTTCTTTATTATTTTTATGTAGGGAAACCTCTAAAATTCATTTTTCAGAGGCAGCTCAGAATATTCTATATTTCCTGAGCAGAGATTCCAAGCCGCCGTCTGTAATCCACAATCCGCTGAATCAATTCTTCAGGCGAATCTTTTACCACGACTTTCTTGCCAGACAAAAAAGTGATGGTAAGGTCGGGAGTTTTTTCCATACTTTCTATCATATGAGGATTTATCCAGTATATATTCCCATCTAAACGCGTAACCGAAATCATCTTCTTATTTTTACTTCTAATTTGCTTATCGTCAAGTAGAAACATAAATTATGCCGACCTGAACAATATATTTTATAACAAATTCTAAAATAATTCAAAAAATTTAACGAACTGTTATAAAAAAACTTGCTTTTTTTTTTGTTTGTGATAATTTAAATAAAAAGAAAAATAAGGAAGTAAGATAAGAACAGCCTAAAATGGTGTCTATTTTTATCTTTAAAAGTTTGCGTTGCAAGCTTTCTTATCATCGGTTGTTTCTCACTTCGTTGCGNNGAAACAACTTAAAAAGTCAAGGTTAAAACTCAAGTTTTAATCTTGACTTTTTACGGGAATATAAAATGAATTCTAAAATTCTTGTTGTTGAAGACGTTCCAGAAATGGCAGAACTTGCCTCTATGTATCTGAAAAAATCAGGAATGACAGTTGAATCCGTTGGCAGCGCAGAAGAAGCGCTTGAATACATTGATAAACAAATGCCAGACTTAATCATTTTGGATTTAAATCTTCCGGGAATGAGCGGTTTTGACTTCCTGAAAAAATTCCGCGATGAATACAATTCATCTCTTCCAGTAATTATAGTCTCTGCCCGCGATGCAGACGAAGATATTATAAAAGGTCTTGGAAACGGCGCAGACGAATTTGTTACAAAGCCGTATTCACCAAAAGTTCTTACAGCAAGAGTCGAAGCAATTCTTCGCCGGCAGGCAAAAGTTACCGCAGCAGCAGAAGCTTCTTACGAATTTGGCCCGTACACTGTTCTGCTTAACAGCTGCGTACTAAAAAAAGGTCCGGAAAAAATTCCTCTCTCTACAAAAGAATATGAAGTTCTCGAATTCTTAATTTCTCACGAAAATGAAGTTTTGGGACCAGAAAAAATCTACAGAGAAGTATGGAAGGCTCAGTACGGAGATATTACAGCCGTTGCTGTATATGTTCAGCGCCTAAGAAAAAAGATTGAAGAAGATCCATCTTCGCCAAAATATATAAAAACAGTATTTGGCATGGGCTACAAATTCGAAAAAGGCACAGTTTAAATGAAAATAAAACGGCAGCTACATATTTTTCTTCTTCTTGTTGTACTTATTCCGCTAGTTGCCTTCGCAATGATTCCAATCAACAGACAACTTGCAGTCGAAGGAATTTCTTTTGAAAAAATCATAAGGATTTCTTTTCTTGTTGCCTCGGTGATTGAACTTGCCTGCATAATTTTTACACTGCATATTTCAAATACAATTTCAAGGTCAATAACTTTTCTTCAGCGTTCTACAAAAAGACTTGCGGACGGACAAGTATCAAAACCACTGGAAAGACGGAAAAATCACCGCGGAGAAAACGAGATTACTGATTTAATCGGGAATCTCGACAAAATGCGCATAAGCCTTCTTGAAAACGAAGAAAGAAGAAAACGTTTTATAATGGGAATGAGCCATGACCTGCGCACACCCGTCGCAGTCATAAAAGGTTATCTTGAAGCAATTGACGACGGAGTTGTAAGCGGCAAGGAAGAAATTGCAAAATCCATAAATATAATTCTAAACAAAACAAACCAGCTCGAAGCTATGCTCAATTCGCTGATAAATTTTGTCAAACTTGAGACGGCGGAACATAAAAATAATCTTACATTGCAGCCGATTCTTCCTTTGCTTCAGGAATTTGCAGAATCCTGCAAAAATTCTGGAACAATTTTTAACAGAAATGTAAAAACAGAGATCCAGGTTTCGCCGGACACGCAAATTATGCTCAACAAAGAACTAGTTTTAAGAGCCTTAGACAATCTTTATTCAAATGCCCAACGCTATACAAAAGACAAAAATGTAATAATAATCAAGGCAAACGAAACAGAAAGCGAAATTAAAATTTCTATAGAAGATACAGGCATCGGAATAAACGAAAAGGACATCCAGTTCATTTTTGATATTTTTTACCGGGCTTCAAACAGCCGAAACGAACCTGGCTACGGAATCGGACTTTCGGTCGTAAAAAACATAATCGATTCTCACGGCTGGAAAATCGATGTAAAATCGCAGGTTGGAGTCGGAACAAATTTTACAATAACGATTCCAAAAACAAATTCAAAAGCATAAGTCCGCGTTCGTTAAGAGCATAAAAAGTTTTGCCGTCTTTTTTGTAACTGCGGGCAAGATGTTTTTTAGACCATTCAAAAAAAAGTCCGTCTTTTACGCCGATTCTCTCTTCAAGGCTTTTTCCAAAGCGTTTTTTAAATTCTTCTGAACATACGCCTTCCAAAAGTCTAAATCCCATCATAAGCCATTCAAATTCCTGGGTCTGTAAATCGATTTTTTCAACTTGCCGTATCGATTCCGGAATTTCTGATTCAGAATTAAAGTTAAGCCAGAAATTTTCATAATTTTTAATAGAACAGGTATTCGTCCAGCGTTCTGAAACATCGCCGTAAACACTGCCGCACGCGCCGCTTCCACAGCCAATATAATTCTCAAGATGCCAGTAAACTTTGTTGTGACGACTTTCTGCTCCTGTTCTTGCAAAATTGCTTACTTCGTACTGAATAAATCCATTTTCTTTTAAAATTTTTCTGCCCAAAATCCACATTCTGTCTGTTTTTTGCTGGCTCCATTTTATTTTTCCAGACTCGATTTTTTTATAAAGCGGAGTATTTTCTTCCAAAGTAAGCGAATAAAGTGAAATATGCTCGATGTTTTTGCAGTTAAAAACCATCTCAAACTGTTTTTTAAAAGAACTGTAAGTCTGTCCAGGAAGACCTGCTATAAAATCGACAGAAAGCTTTTTTTTCCATTTTTTTTGAAGAAGTTCAAGCGCAGAAATTGCAGTTTTAAGCGAGCAATGCCTGTTTATGCTGTCCAAGGCCTTTTGGTCGAGAGCCTGAACGCCTATTGAAATTCTGTCCACGCCGGCATTTTGCGCAGAATCCAAAATATCCTCTGTCAAATCTTCAGGGTTCATCTCAACGGTAAATTCATCTGCCGTCTTGCCGGAAACAGCATTTTTTATGCCAGAGACAAGTTCAAAAAGAAGTTTTGCTCCAAGCTGGCTCGGAGTTCCGCCTCCAATATAGACAGTTTTCCAGCGTGAAACTGAGTATTTTTTTACATAAAAACGAATTTCAGTTAAAACTGAACGGACATATTCCTCATCTGGACAAATACAGGAAGCGCGATTTGAAGGAATACTGAAAAAATCGCAGTAATCGCACTTCTGCCTGCAAAAAGGAACGTGAACATAAAGGGAAATCTCCATTTAAATTTCCTTAAAACTAAAAAAGCTTCATTTTTGAAAAAGGAAAATAAATAAAAAGCGCCCTGCCCTTGAAAGAAGCCGAACTTACAGGTCCCCAAAGCCTGGAATCAGAAGATTCAAGACGGTTGTCCGCAAGAACAAAATATTCGTTTTCTTTTAAGATGAATTGTTCCATATTTCCTACAGTGCCGATTCTGCTGTCAGTTTTTGCGGAAATTTCCGGAACAGAGAGAGTGTATTTTATCTTTGTAAGTTCAAATTCCGTAAGAAACTGGGACTGGCCTTCGGGTTTTATGTAAACAAGATGGTTTGAAATATAAATCGTATCTCCCGGAAGACCGACAACGCGCCGGAAAGACGGCGACAGTTCGTTTTTAGCAAAAGGAGAATACTGCTGGACTGTAAAAAAGCGGCAGACAAAGTCAACAGATTTTTCAAAAAAAGAATGAACAGGCTCATCTTTTGGACTTACAAGCATAACCTGACCGCGTTCAGGATTCCGCAAAAGAGGAGCAATTTGAACAACGCAATCAGAGGCAATACCTGGCGACATAGAATCAGATTTTGAAAGAACTGGATAAAAAAGCGCAAGCCGGATTAAATTTATGCTTGCAAAGCAGACAAAAACAGAAAGAAGAATTAAAAAAACACGGTGATAAAGCTCCCTTTTCATCCTGTAGGAAACTGAATAAATATCTCGAAACATAAATAAAACATACATCTTTTTATGGCAGGTTGCAAGGTAAACCCATTAAGAATATAATTACTTCTATGTCTGAAAACGTAAAAATTATTGCACAAAATAAAAAAGCCCGTTTTGACTATTTTGTCGAAGAAAAATACGAATGCGGAATTGTCCTCGAAGGAACAGAAGTCAAGTCTGTAAAAGAAGGAAATGTTTCATTCAACGATTCTTTTGCCGAAATTCAAAATGGTGAGTTATGGATGCGAAATTTTCATATTTCAGAATACAAATATTCGTCCATTTTTAACCATAATCCAGACAGAGTAAAAAAACTGCTCGTCCACAAGGAAGAGTTAAAGCGGATCCAGCGCAAAGTTGATGAAAAAGGTTTTACTTTGATTCCATTGGATTTTTATTTAAAAAATGGACGCGTAAAACTTACGCTTGGCGTTTGCAAAGGTAAAAAGCAGTTTGACAAGCGGGCTTCAATTAAAGAGCGCGATGTGAACAGAGATTTACAGAGAGAATTTAGAAATTCAAACCTGTAAAACGGGGATTTTATTTGAAAAAGTTATCTGCAATTTTTACAGCAGTATTTCTCACCGTAATGCAATCAGTTTTTGCAGCCCCGCTCCAGCTCGATTATTACGGCGTCATTTCATCGTCGGCAGATTCAAACATGCTGAAAATGGCCCAGGATTTTTTCTTTACGCAGCTAAATGCAATCGACGGAGTTTCTGTCCATGACAAAAGGCAGAATCCAGGAACTGTCTTAAGTTCAATTCCGGACACATCTTCGACTCATGCGCCAAAAATTGCTTTTTACGCAGAAATAACCGAAGACAAAAAAGACGAATCAGCAGTTTTTTGGAACTGCATTTTTTTTGCAGGGATTCCAGATTCTTCAGGCGGAACAACTTACCAGAAAAGCAAAAATTATGATTCATACTACAAAATGCTGACAAACTCAAAAGACACGATTCACGAACTTTTAGACAAAATAAAAATGAGAAATTCCGAGAATGAATCTTTGTCGGCTTCTTCAAAAAATTCAGCTTTCGCGCAAAAAAGCTTTAACATTGAAAAACTTTCTGGAATATGGAGCGGAGAGCCTTTTACAGACAAAATCGTTATTTTGCGGGGCGGACGCGGTTTTATAATCTTTAAAAACGGCGCAACTATGAACATTTCTGTTTCGGCAGAAGAAAATTCTGAACACGGAAGCATCATAAAAATCCGGCAAATCGGAAAACCAAACGCCTCTTTTTATCCAGAACTTCCGCGTGAAATTGCGCTTTCTGTTGCACCGAACGCTTCTCCAATCGAGTGGAATTTTACAATGAATGATGAAAATGCGCTTTCCGGCACAAAGACAACTCTTTTAAGAGACGATTCAAAGGCCGAAAAAGTAAAAGCCGGAAATCAAAACGTAACCTGGCACAAAAAATAAAATTTTCTTTTAAACCGCGCAGTCAAGTTTTATCTGCCCCTGCCGTACAAGCTGGACTGTTCCGTCTTCTTCCAAAGCCACTATTGTAGAAGGAACACCTGAAGTTTTGTCTCCGTCATCAATAATCAAGTCAACAGCAGAACCAAACTCTTTTTTTATTTCGCAAAGATTATTTAAAGGAGCAGAACCGCTTTTATTTACACTAGTTGAATAAATTGGCGCGCCGCATTCTGCAATCAATTTTCTGAGCCATTCGTCGCCAGGACAGCGGAATGCAGTTGTTGCAAAATTTCCGTCTTGTTCAAAAGTATGAACGATTATCGTAAGCGGACCGGGCCAAAAAGAAAGCAGCTCATCAGGAACAAGATCGCGAGTATATTTTTTTAAGTCCTCTGGTTTTGAAAGAAGCTGGATGCACCTTTTTCCTTCTTCCCTTCCCTTTATTTCTGAGATTTTTTGCTCTGTGTGGTAAGAATAATGTCTTCCGTCAACAATTCCAGAAAAACCGTAGACCGTGTCGGTTGGAAGAATGACAATTTTTCCGCGGCGAATGTAATCAGCGGCAATAAAAATAGATTCCGAATCAGACTTGCGGCAAATCATAAACAGGAATGCCCTCCATAAAGACAGGATTTTTTCTTCGCTTAAAAAGTCCAGATTTTATATCTTGATAAAGTGAATACAGGCAGACCGTCAAAAAGGCTGCAATTCCAAGAACTTTTCCGACCCATTCAGGAAGATATTCAGGCTCACGGGCTTTTATAGGCGTACCTGCATCATATATCTTTTCCTGTTCAAAAGGAAGACCGTTTATCTTAACGATTTTGTCGCCGTCAGAAACATAACCGAGTTTTTTTGCAAGACCTTCGATTACTTCTTTGTCGTTTTGCAAAGCCGTACATTCAAGCTTGAGAGAATTATTTGTTTTTTGGATTGATTCTGTCCGGACTGCAAGGATTCTTTTTTGCTCCCGCTGCTGTCTTTCTGCCAAAAGACCGTCTCTTCCTGCAAAAACAGAAATAAAAACATAGACAAAAGTTCCTGTTAAAGCCGCTGACAAAATCCTAAACCTTTTCATAATCTAGAATATCGGCTGATTTTTTGATTTTTATAACGGGATTTTTTTATTTTTTGAAATTTAAAAGCGGAAAACAAAAATTTTTGAGAAAAACCTACCCCGGACAAAAGGGGCGGCAGTGCCGTTGCCGAAAGGCAATGAGCGCCTAGCGAACCCCGGCTGGCCGGATAGACAGGCGATGCGGTCCAAACTAAAAAAAGTTTTAAGTAATTTTTAAACTTTCAAAAATAGACTTTGAAAAAAAATTCTGTTAAAATATTGATTTATAAGTCTTATTTTTTAAGTTTTTAAGATGAAGATTTTGAGCGGTTATGCCGATATTTTCTTTGATAAAACTTTTTGCAAGGGGAATTTTATGAGCGATTCAAAAGAAACAAATGAACTTGACAGTTACGGCGTTTGGGTAAAAACCCCTCCAAAGACAGTGGATTCCTCTGAGACTTCTGTTAATTCAGACGACGTTTTTAATTTTGACACGGATTTGCCAGATTTTTCTGATTTAGATGTAATTGATGAGCCTTCAGATTTTTCAGCTTCGGACAATTCTGACGATGCGCTTTCGGCTGAGGATTTGGCTGGGCTTGAAACAGAAAACAAAGTTTCTGATTCGCCAGTTTCTAACACTGAGGAAGAAATTTCTCTCGACGAATTTATCGAAGGCGGTGTCTTTGAAACAGGACCTGATGAAGACAAAATAAAAGAAAAAGAAGCGGAAAAAGCGGCGGCACAAACTGGGCAAGAAACCGACTTTGCTTCACAGCCGGAAATTTCAAAAGAGACTGCCGCTGAGGACGATTTTAGCGTTGCAGCGGATTTAGAAACAGAAACTCCTGAAGACGCATTTGATTCTGACAATTCAGAAAGCGCTTCGGACGATGATATTTTTAATGTAGATCTCTCGTTTGACGAGCCGTCGGATGAGCCAGCTCCAGCTTTGCAGGAAACTTCTCAGAATGCACAGGAAACTTCAAGCGCAGACTCGCCAGCAGGAACTCATGACGTTGATTTGAGCGAATTCGGTCTTGATGATTTGAGCTTTGACAAAAACGATTCTTCTTCTGAAGCAAATGCAGGCAATGATGGAATGGAAAGCGTTGATTTGAGTGAATTCGGTTTCGACGATTCGGATTTCCAGGAAACAGAAAAAGCTCCGGAAAGCGCAGAAAATGAGGAAGCGCCTGAAATTCCAGAACAAAAAGAACCTTCTCTAGAAACAGAAACTACTCCAAAACAGGAAGTTGAAACCATAAATACTGAAGAAACAATTTCTCTTGAACCAGAAGAAGAACAGAGTTTTGAAAGCGAACCTCAAGAAACAGAAACTTCTGAAGCAAGCGCAGACGATGATGATTTTGACCTTGACTCAATTCTCGACAATATTACCGACGAAACAACCGGAGACACTGTAAGCATTTCGGACGTTGGCGGAAGTTCAGCAGAGCCGGTTGAAACAGCTCCAGAAAGAGAAATCATTGACGAGCCGAAAGAAGCAGTTTCTGAAAACACAGTTTCGGAAACAAAACCTTCTGCACAGCCAGTTGAAATCACTCCGGAAAGCGAAATCATTGACGAACCGAAAGCCGATGCCGCTGATTTGACAGAAAAAGAAGTTGAAGAAACAGAAATTCCGGACACATTCGATGAAGAAGCGGCGTCTTTCCTTGAAAATGACGACGAAAAAGTTGCAGAAGTTGCAGATTCGATTACAGCGCCAATTTTGGACGAAGGCGAACTTGAAACAGAAAAACCTTCGACACAGATGACGGCCATTTTCAGCCAGATTGTTACAGAACTTTCTTCGTTAAAAAACGAAATTGCATCGTTAAAAAATGAATTTGAAACCCTCAAAAACGAAAAACAGCCTGGAAATTTAAAATTGGAAAGCAATGATTCCGAAAACGAAGGATTTTTCTCAAATTCAGACGAAGACGACACAATCGCCCTTTCAAAAGATGAAATGGACAATATTTTGAACACAGCAGACATTGCGCAGGCTGAGGAAACAGACGAAGACAAGAAAAAAGAAACAGAATCTGAAAAAACAAAAGAAACACAGGATAATATTTCTGAACCGGAAGAACTTTCTAGCGAAGAGCCAGAATTTAAGGAAGAGCCGGAAGCTGCAGAGAAAACAGAAAATCTTTTTGGAAGCGCAGATGACGTCGCGGATATTTCTGACGAGGACATTCTTTCGGACGATGATTTTGCAATGGAATTTGAAAACGCCCAGACAGAAAATACAGAAGAACCGCCTACTCTTGATGACGTAGATTATACAAATATTTCTAAGGAAAATGATTTACCGGAAGAGATTTCCGTTCCAAAAAATGACGACATCTTGGTTGAGTCAAGCCCAACTGACCTTTTAGAAACAAAAGATAGCGAAAATAAAACCGAAAATGCTTCTGACAGTTTTAATGAAGATCCGTTTGAGCTTTCTGCCGTTGAACCTTCAATCAGCGAGACTCTCACCGATGAAAAACTCGACTATCTCTCAAAAGCTCCTGAAGAATCGGAACAAAACGAAAATTCAGAAGAGCTTTTGGAACTCCCCGAATCAGAAGAAACTGAAGCCACAGAAAAGGTTGAACCAGAAACCTTGCAGGAAGTTAAAGAAGAACCAGAAACAAAAGAAAGCAAAGATATTTCTGACAACCTAAAATCAGAAATTAAATCTGTACTTTCTTACATGGATCAGCTGCTCGAAAATTTGCCGGAAAACAAAATTGCAGAATTTGCGCAGTCAGAGCAATTTGATACATACAAAAAGCTTTTCAAGGAATTGGGACTTGCATAATGGGTCTTTTAAGCCGTATTGAAAATTTAACTACAGAAAAAGCCGGTCTTTTAGCTCGTGCCGATGAGCTAAAAAAATGCGCCGGCAAACCTCAGGCACAGGAAACAGCAAATATTGATTTCTGTGCTTTTGCAAGTAAAAACGGCTTTACACATTCAGGAATTTTTTCTTTAAAGGATGATTTTTATTATCTTTCTGAAACCCAGAATCTTGATTTGACAACGATAACAAATTCTCTTTCAACAAAAGATTTTTGGGACGGACTTATAAGCGGCAAAAAAGGCTGGATTTTTTTTGAAGGAGAAAGCCTAAATCCTTTTTTTCAGCTTTTTTCGACTGAAATCAAAGACAAAATCAAAAAAGTTTCCATATTTCCGTTCTCACACGAAAATTCAACCTGCTATTTTTTTGCGCTAAATTTTCAGGAAGAATTAAATCTTTCTGAGTCAGAATTTGCAGAAAATCTAATCAAAATTTTAAAAACCAAGTCTCTTCAAAACCAAAATTTGCCGGGCGAAACAAAACTTTGCGAAGGATTTGATATTTCAGATGCCAGCCTTTTTATTATTTCTGCAAAACTTTCGCTTGAAGAAGCATTTAAAAATTTTTCTTCGCCTTTTAAGGAACTTCTAAAACAGACAGCATTAAAACAGCTTTTTGAATACTTAAAAACTCTCTTTTCTTTTCCAAACTGTTGCGCTCTAGGTCAAGATGAAGAAATTAAAGCCGTAATTTTTTCAAAAGAAGAAATTGATGAAAAATTTTTACAGTTTCAGTTGAACATTTCTGCAAAAAAGTTTTTTTTGAATTCAAATATGCAAAATCTTCTTGTACTCTGCGCAGGAATCTGTAAAACTCCGCACGGAACGCTCACATTTTTATCCCAGGACTAATTCAAATTGAGCGAAACTAATTTGAATTTTGTTTTTTTTAATGCAAAAAACGGCGAGCAAACCTGCAGACTGAACGAAAAATATTTCCATTCTGCTTACGATCCTTCAAAAGAAGCGCAGGCATTCTGCAGTTCGATTGAATGTACTTTTAAACCATCTTGCGTAATTATTTTGGAGCCGGCTCTCTCCTTTTGCGCCGCTTTTTTAAGAAAAAGTTTTCCTTCTGTCGAACTGATTGCAATTCGCTTTACAGATGTTTTTTGCAAAACAGACAGTCTTTGGGACAAAGTTTTTTATTTTTTTCAAACAAAAAATTTCGCTCAAAAACTTTATTCTGCGCTTGGAGAAGAAAAAATTCTTTCTGCGTTGATTTTTGACTGGCCAGGAAGCAAAAATATTTTTCCAGAAATTTCAAATTCAGTCTGGCAAGAAATTAAAATTGCAGTTTTGACAGCAAGAGACGTGCTTTATACGCGCGAAAAATTTGCAAAACGCTGGTTCTTAAATTCGCTGGCTTTCTGCAAATTCGGACAGAATTTTTATTCACTTCGCAGAATAAAAAAAGACATTCTAGTTACGGCTTCTGGGCCTTCACTTCAGTCTTCACTAAAAAATATAAAAAAGTACCGCGAAAATTTCTTTTTGATTGCGGTTTCTTCTTCACTTTCGGTTCTTCTCTACAATAAAATTTTTCCAGATTTGGTGATTAGCAGTGACGGCGGATTTTGGGCAAAAAAACATCTTGAATTAAACAGCGAAGATTTAAAAAAACTTAAAAACACAGTCTTTGCGCTCACAGACGAAGCAAACTGTCCAAAAAATATTTTGCAAAGCCAAAAAATTCTTCCGCTCGCCTATCCTTCTTCTATCGGAGAAAAAATTTTTACTGATTCAAAAATTGAATTTTTTCCGGCCTTAAGAAACGGAACTGTAAGCGGAACTGCGGCAGCTTTTGCGCTAAACCTGACTCAAAAGAATGTTTACTTTTGCGGACTGGATTTGGCAGAAAACAACGGATTTCAGCATGCCCAGCCAAATATGCTTGAAAAAAACTCTCAAAATAAAGATTTTCGGCTTGGAACAAAAGAAAAAAGGCAGGTTTCTTCGAGATTTAATTCAAAAGGTTCGCTCGAAATCTACCGCAGCTGGTTTAAAAATCAAGGAGACAGTTTAAAAGAACGGCTTTTCAGGCTTTCAGATCACTATAATTTTTCGGAAAAACTCGGACAAATAAAAGATTTGTCATGGGAAGAACTCGATTTTGACAAAAAAAATGCTGATTTTGATTCTACAACGGAAGTTTTTTTCAAAACAAAAAATTCAGCCGAAAAAAAGGAATTTAAATCACGTTTTTTAAAAATTCTTGAAAGCGGAGATTTTGACGGAGAACTTTTTCCGCTTGAATCAATACTTTTAGCGCGAGAGCTTTGCGAAGAAAAGAAAAATGGACAAAAATTAAAAATCCAGCAAAAAAAGGCTGAACTTGCAGAAAAAATCCGGAGACTTTTTGATGAATAGTTCTTACACAACCCTCGAAAATTCAAAAAACGGAATTTTAATTCCAGTAAAAAATCGAATTTACGTCTGCTCAAAATACGATCCTGTTCACGAGGCAGAAATTTTTGCGTCTCAATTTGAAAAAAAAGAAAAATTTTTTGTAGTTGCAGGTTTATGTTCAGGCTGGCATATAGAAAAACTTTTAACAGAAAGCTTTGACAGAAAAATAATCATTGTAGAAAACGATATTGAAGATTTTAAGTTTTTAAGGCAGATTCCGCTTTGCAGCAAACTTTTGGAAGACAGACGGATTATTTTTTCAACACCTCAAAGCCTTTTTACAGACATTTTATCAAATTATCTTCCTGCAATTTACGGAAACCTCAATTTTTGTTTTTTGCGAGGCTGGGAAAACGCTTTTTTCGACAAAATGCAGCTTATAAAAACAATCGTCGAAAAAGCAATAAAAACTGTAAAAGCAGATTTTGCAGTTCAGAGCCATTTTGGAAAAATCTGGAATAAAAATATCTTTGAAAACCTTAAAATTGCTTCTGAACAAAAAAACGCCTCGCAAATGATCGAAAATCTCAAAAAAAACAATAAAGTGACCGCGGCGATAATTGCGGCAGGTCCGACGTTAGATACTACAATCGAAAAACTGAAAAAAAATCCCGGCAAATATTTTATAATTTCGACAGACACCGCATATTCAAGTCTTTTGCGCTCAAAAATCGTTCCAGACGTTGTTGTAAGCATTGACGGCCAGAACATAAGTTACTCGCATTTTCTTCATCAGGCACAAAAAAACAAGACGATTTTTGCCTTCGATCTTTGCGCAAATTCAATTCCTACAAAAAAGATTTCAGTTCAAAAAAATAAAATTCTTTTTTTTGAATCGGGGCATCCGCTTTCAACCATCGCTTCGCACTTTAATGGAACAAGTTTTATTCATTTAAATTCTGGGTCAGGAACTGTTACAATCGCCGCCACAGACCTTGCCTTTTTTCTTGGCTTTGAAAAAATTGAATTTTTTGGAGCGGATTTTGCATATTTAAACGGGAAACCTTACGCAAAAGGAACATATCTCGATGACATTTTTTATAAAAAACAAAACCGGCTTTCTACGGCGGAACAGTCTTTTTGCACTTTAATGTACAGAACCAAACTTATTTATCTTGAAGAAAAAAAAATTACAACAGAAGTTCTGGAAAGTTACAGGTTTTCGCTGGAAACTTATTTGAAAAATCCCGGAAAATCAATTTCTGTCGAAATCAAAGATTTTAATTTTGAGATTTTCAACACCTTTTTTAAGAAAAAACTGCTCTCTCTTCCAGAAAATTTTACAGGCGAACTAACGAACCAATTTTTTTATCCGCTTCTTCCGGTTATGGCTTTTTACGAAAAGACTCATTCAATTCAAGACAGCTATAAACTTGCACGTGCTGACTGCTTGCGATATACTTACTGAATATGAAAAAAAGAACCTTTAACTTTATTTCTGTAGTCATTTCGGCTATTTTTGTTTTTACAGCAGTTTATTTTATTTCTGGCATCGTTTCCGACAAAAAAAACGGACCTTTGCAGGCAGAAGAAATTTTCGATTCTTTAGCTATAAAAACTCAAAATGCCGCAAATTCATATCCGCTCGATTCATATAATTTTTCAGATTCTTTTATTCGTGCCGCAGGAGATTTCAGCAATTACCAAAAATTAAACCTTTCTGTTGACGGAAATTTGATTTATTTTTATCCGCCAAAAGACACATACTTTTCAAGAAAATCAAGCGCAAAGTCTTTTACAAAAAATTTTCCGACAAAAAACGGAAATTCAATTCTCATAAATGCAGAAATTTATACGGCGGTCCAGTCTTCTCTTTTTTATCATGCGCGAACTGCTTTTATAGTTATTTTTGCCGCAACATTGGCTGCGATTTTGATTTTAATTTTTACAAAAACGGAAAAAGACGAAATTGATGAAATTTCATTTGAAGACGAACAGGAAAGTTCTGACAAAGAAATTTTTTCTGAAAATAAAACAGATGAACTTTCTTCAGAAAAACAGAACAACGAATACGATTTGACCGAGGAGGAAAAAAAACAGCTTTTTGACGGCTTTGACACTGTAGATTTTTCTCAAAAAGAAACCCCGGACAAAGAGATTTTTTCTGAAAAAACGGACACTGAAAAAGAAAAATCTTTTCCAAAAATACAGCCGATTGAAAATCTTGAAGCAAAATGCGAAGAAGCACTTGTAAAAGCAGCAGAAAACGGTTCAGACCTTGCGGTTTTTATAATAAAAGTTAATTCTTCCGAAAACGAAATTTCATCAGAACAAATAGAAAATATTTTTGACTCGGACTTTGCTCAAAATGCGCTTGTTTTTTCAAACGAAAACAACCTTTTTACAGTTCTTTTGAAAAACACGGGTCTTGATGACGCAATCACAGTTGCAAAAGAGGTTTTTGAAGATTTTTCTAAAAAACTGGAAGATGACGGACAAAAACTGACAATCGGGCTTTCTTCAAAAAACGGGAGAACAGTGAGCAGCGAAAGGCTTTTGACAGAAGCGAGCGAAGCTCAAAAACATGCAGCGACAGAGCCTGATTCTCCGATAATTGCTTTTAGGGCAAGTCCAGAAAAATACAACGCCTGCATCCTTAAATAAATAAGATTTTTTAACTCTGCCCTAAAGCTTAGGAGTTTTTTCAGGTTCTTTTACAGGGCTTTCATGAGAGCCGGCAGTATTTTCAGTTTCTTCCTTAGGCTGGAGTTTTTCGCGGAGCTTTTCAATTTTATCAGAAAAAGACTGAAGGTTTGCATTGTCAGGAAATTTTTCTGAAAGAATCTGATATTGTTTTTCTGATTCTTCGAAATTTTCCAAAAATAAAAGCAAGGTTAAATAATTTTCCAAAAGAGAAGAATCGTTCGGAAACTTTTCTATCAATTCTTTATAAAGACTCGCAGCTTCCTCGTTTTTTCCGCTCATTCCCTTTATATATGCAAGAGAAATCTGCAAATCCTTATTTTCTGGATCGACAGAGAGAAGTTTTTCATAGCATTTTTCGGCAGATTCATAATCTTTCGCCAAGGCATAACTTCTTGCAAGCTTGTAATAAGCGGCTGCATTGAGCGATTTATTCTTCATGGCAAGTTTATAATACTGAATCGCCTTTTGATAATTTTTTAAATTTAAATATTCGTCTGCAATTGCAAAATATTCTGAGGAGATATTCGTTGTAATAATTTCATTTTCCCCCGGCACACGAAACGAATATTCGCTCTGGCAGGAGAAAAGTGAAATAATTGCCATGAAAACTAAAGCTGCGGAAAAAAATTTGTACTTTTTCAACTTTCTAGTCAAGAACAGTTTCTTCAATTTTTGCAAGCTGATTACGGTAAAGTTCCGAAATATTTGAACCATAATCTGCAATCAGACGAATAATATTGCGGGGATTGTCTTTTTTATCGCAGCCGTTAAGACGGTCGCCAGCATCGCCAAGCCCTGGCATAATATATGCTTTTTCGTTTAAAACAGGGTCGAGCCACAAAGTATAGCAAGTGCAGTTTTCGAGGGCGCGTGTTACGCGAAGACTTCCTTTTAATGCGGAAATCACATTAAAAAATTTAATAGATTTTGGCTTTACACCATTCTGCTGAAGGTATTTTACAACTGTCACAAGAGAACCGCCTGTCGCATTCATCGGGTCGGCAAAAATCAAATCTTTTCCATCGAGATCTTCAAGATTGAAGAATGATTTTTTTAAATCGAGGATGTACTCCATATTGTCTTCGTTTTTTGAATCGTCGCGGTTAATCTTAAAAAGCGCAAACGGAGTCACATATTTATGGCTGGAATATTCTTCGATTTCTTTTGACATGATAATGCTTGGCAAAAGCGCGCCGCGCAGCATTACGCACATTACAGAATTTTCAATTTCTTTATCAATATCAGGAATTTTATGAACCGCATAATTTTGAGCAGGGAAAGTAACAGGAGTTTTTACGACAATGTGGCCCTTGTTATTTTCTGAATGGTCAGTAAAAGCAAGGCGGAAAAGCATTTCGTATGCACGTTGAACGTAATAGATAAATTCCTGATGTCCGGTATTTATATCGCGGAGTTTCGAAATTACGCGGCTAGCCTCCGCATGGCTTCCAGATTCGGTTTCAAAGGAAAAAACCTTAATACGAGGATGTTCGTTGCAAATGCGCTGAAGCTCGTGTCCCATTTTGTCAAAACTGTCGATCACATTCTGTTTGTCGAGCGGTTCAAAAGATTTGAGGGTCTGCCCATACATATCTTCCAAAAGCTTTATATCTTTAAAATCCTGCTCCTTTAAATAACCGTCAAGATCCTCTGCCTTGAGAATAATTTTTTCACTAGTTTTCATAGTTCCTCCTAAAAGCTATTGCCTTAAAATTTTTCCAAGCTGATTATATGATAATGAAATATCCGAAATTTGAATCTGAGAAGCGCCTTTTTGCACAATTTTTGCAGGAATCGGGAACAAGGCAACTTTTAGCATTTTAACAGCAGCCTTTGCAATAGCCGGATTTGAAAGCTCAAGATTAAGGATAAGCGCAAATCTTTTATCGACTTTTGACTCTTCCAAAGAACCAGAAAGACTTTTTAGTCCGAGATTTATCGTTTTTCCGACAATTTTTCCGAAGAGGTTTCCTGGATTTTGTGAATAAAAACGAATCTGAGAAGCTTTGTTGTCTGTCAAGAAATCGTAAATTTCATCTGGAAGAGAATTTTGAGAATTCTTTCCGTTTTCACCAAATTCAAAAATATTTTGCTCATTTTCGTAGCGGGCAAGCATTTTTGAAACATTTTCGGAAGCAACAAAAGTTTTTGAATCAGGAAAAGCAACTTTAAATGGAACGGCAGCTGAAGAATAAACAGCAAAAGGAAAATTCGTTCCTTTTATAATCTGCGTATTCCAGCCTTTTTTTTCAGAAAAAGCCATTTTTATTCCAGTTTTTGGAAAAGAGCCTTCAACTGCAATCTGAATTTTTTCGTCAGAATCCAAAGCAAGGGCAATATTCTCCATTCTTGAAACTATAGACTTGACATTTTTTTGCGAAAAATCAAAAAAATCAGTCATTGCATATTCAACAAAAGTTTTACTGGCAGAAACAGGAATATAAACAATAACCGGCGAATCTCCATCAATCAGTTTTAAAGGCTCAACCTGCTCCATCTGAACCGGAGATTTACAGGAGAAAATTAAAAATACAGAAAAAAAAGTGCAGACAGAAAATAAAATTTTCTGAAAGCACTTTAAATTTTTATGCTTTTGCAACGCAAATTCTCCAGATTTTATCGTCTGCCTCGATTTCTTTTGCACTGTCAATTTTTTCTACCCAAGACTGCTCGTTTGTAAGTGTTGATGTAGAAATCAATGAAGCGAACATTTCGTAAGCCGATTTTAATTCAGAATCGCCGCTCAGTTTAAGATTGATTTTGTCCTGAACTGTCAGCCCCTGCTCCTTTCGGATTGACTGAATTCCGCGGATAAGATCTCTTACATAGCCTTCTTTTTTGAGCTCATCAGTAACCTTTGTTTCAAGGCCGATTGTAATCGTTCCATCGTTAAGAACTTTCAAATCTTCTTTTTCGGTGCGCTCAACAATAATTTTTTCCGAATTGAGTTCAACTTTCTGTCCCTCAACGTCAATTTCGATGTTTTTTCCAGAAAGAATATCAGAAATCTGTTCATTTTTGAGTGTTGCGATAATTCCTGCCGCAATCTTCATTTTTGAACCAAGTTCTTTTCCAAGCACACGGAAATTTGCCTTCGCAGAATAGTGAACAAGTTCATCTTCCCTTTCATGGAAATTTACTTTTTTAACATTCAATTCTTCGGCAATTGCATCAACCATGCTTTCAAGAACCTTGCGTTCTTCTGGATCTCTTGTAACAAGCTCTGCCGAAAGAAGCGGCTGGCGGTTCTTTAAGTTGAACTGGTTGCGCAGAGAGCGTCCCATAGAAACAGCTTTCTGTACTGTAGCCATCTTGAATTCAAGGGCTGTGTCGCGCAATTTTTCGTTATAAACAGGATAGTCCATCAGATGAACTGACTCTTTGTCGCCTTCAAGTTTTAAATTCTGCCAAATTTCTTCAGCAAGGAACGGAATAAAAGGAGAAGCAACAAGACAGAAAGTCCTGAAAGCAGTATAAAGAGTTTCAAAAGCTTCAATCATGTCGCTGCGGTCTTCGTTGCGGGAAAAACGCTTTCTTGAACGGCGGATATACCAGTTATTGATTTCGTCAATAAAGTCGATGATTGGATCGATCGCAGCACTTAAGTCATAATCGTCCAAGGCTTCGGTAACTTCTTTTACCATTTTCTGAGCAACAGAAATAATCCAGCGATCCATAGGATTTGAAGGAGTTTTGCCGTCAAAATAATGGCCCGTCGCCTTATAGTTTTCTACGTTAGAATAACTGATGAAGAAGTTATATCCAGACCAAATTGGAATTATGATGTTTTTGATTACTTCTCGAACACCATTGTCTGAATAACGAAGGTCGTCTGCCCGAACTACAGAAGAATGAGTTAAGAAAAGACGGAGCGCATCAGCACCAAATTTGTTGATAGCTTCGACAGGGTCAGTGTAGTTGCGCAGAGATTTAGACATTTTTCGTCCGTCTTCTGCAAGCACAAGGCCGTTTACAATACAATTCTTAAATGCCGGACGACCGAACAAATGGGTTGCAAGAATCGTAAGTGTGTAGAACCAGCCGCGTGTCTGGTCAAGACCTTCTGAAATAAAGTCTGCAGGAAAATGCTTTTCAAAATATTCTTTGTTTTCAAACGGATAATGCTGTTCAGCATAAGGCATAGAACCTGATTCAAACCAGCAGTCAAAAACTTCCGGAATACGACGCATTGTGCCTTTTTTACATTTTGGACATTCAAAAGTTATTTTATCTACAAACTGCTTGTGCAAATCTTCAGGGTATGTTCCAGAAAGCTCTTTAAGTTCCTGTCTTGAACCTACACAGATTTTGTTTCCACAGTCAGGATTATCGCATCTCCAGATTGGAATTGGATTCCCCCAGTAACGGTTGCGGCTTACAGCCCAGTCACGGCTGCCTGCGAGCCATTTTCCAAAGCGACCATCTTTTATGTGCGCAGGCTGCCATTTAATCTGACTGTTTGAATTTAAAAGCTCCTTATGATAGTCTGCAACTTTAACAAACCAAGAACCAATTCCACGGTAAATAAGAGGAGAAGAACATCTCCAGCAATGCGGATATGAGTGCTCATACTGTTCTTTTTTTACAAGTTTTTTTTCTGCCTTCAAGCGGTCGCAAATATCTTTGTCGCAGTCTTTTACAAATCTTCCCTTATAGTCAGAAACTTCCGAAGTAAATTTACATTCTGCATCAATCGGTTCAACGTTCGGAACTCCGCTTCCTCTAAACACTAAATTATCGTCTTCACCAAAAGCAGGAGCAATATGAACAATACCTGTACCGTCTTCTGTAGAAACGTAGGCCGCATTGAACATTCTGAAAGCGCCTTCAGAACATTTTTGTCCTGAAATTCTTTCACATTCAGAAGGATCTGAAAGACTTGCAAAATAAGGGAAAAGCGGCTCATATTCTGCGCCGATAAAATCCTTGCCCTTGCGTCTGTAGATAATTTCGTAATCTTCAGGATTTTTGTAATAAGCACAAAGTCTAGCTTCTGCAAAGATATAGAAATCTCCAGATTCCTTGTCGAGAATTTTTACATAGTCGATTTCCGGTCCCATACAAAGACCGAGATTTGAAGGCAAAGTCCAGGGAGTTGTTGTCCATGCAATAAAATAAGTTCTGCCGTTTTCCAAATCTTTGTCGTCAATTGCTTCAGGCGCTTTTGTAATCTTAAAACGAACTGTAACTGCCGTATCTTTTACATCTTTATATCCCTGGGCAAGTTCGTGAGTAGAAAGAACGGTTGCACAGCGAGGACAGTACGGAAGAATATATTTTCCTTCATAGATAAGACCTTTGTCCCACAAAGATTTTGCAACCCACCAAATTGATTCCATATAATCAGGATTCATAGTTTTGTAGTCGTTGTCAAAATCGACCCAGCGTCCCATTCTTGTGATTGTCTTTCGCCATTCTGAAGTGTATTTTAAAACTGAAGCACGGCATTTGTCGTTAAAATTGGCAACTCCATAAGCTTCGATCTCGTGCTTAGAGTTGATTCCAAGTTCTTTTTCAATAAGGTTTTCTACCGGAAGGCCATGACAATCCCAGCCAAAACGGCGCTCAACCTTTTTGCCTTTCATAGTCTGGTAGCGTGGAATTATATCTTTTATAGTTGATGGAATAAAATGTCCAAAATGTGGCAGTCCTGTTGCAAACGGAGGTCCGTCAAAAAAAACAAATTCTTCTGCCTTGTCGCGCTGACGGATAGATTTTTTAAAAATATCATTTTTTTCCCAAAATTTTAAAACTTCTTCTTCCTGTCTAGGAAAATCTGGCTTTGGATTTACTGGAGTATACACAGTCGTCTGCCCTCTTTTTGTTGTAGTTTATTTATCGAGTATAATGATTTTTGGCATTTTATACAATTATTTATGAATATCAAGGTTCCGTTTTGACCAAGTACGAGCATCATAAACTTCAATGTCTGAAATTTCTTTCCAGCGAAATTCAGGCTCTTTGACAGGAAAAGGCGGAGCTGAAGGCGGATGACGGCGCTGATTGTTTTTTTCGGCAATATTTAAAATCTGCTCATAATTTCCAGTTCCTGGAACATAGACAAGATATTCTTTTCCATAAGCGTAAATTTTCTTGTCGCTATCGGTAATAAAATTAACCGGAAAATCTTCAATTTTTTTTACATTTCGGATTTTTGAACTTCGCCCCGTTGCGCAGACATAAAGATTTCCGGCAGCTTGAATAAATTTTGGAAGGCTGAATGTTTTTTCTCCATCAAAAAGCTCGGCACGGTCTTCGGATTCTTCCATTTGAGAAAGCCANNGGATAAAAGTTCTTGCCGTCCACGACATAGCTTAAAAGCTCATTTTTTATAACAGGAGGCGAGATAGTAATTCCAGAAGCAGCTGAAAAATCTTTTAAGAAAAAAACTTCCGTTTCCAAAACTGAAAGATTATTTTTAGACGGAGGATTTTCCTGATTAAATTTTTCGACATCAAGAACAGGATTTTCAAAAAAGGCTTCGCGTATAAAAAAGTTAAGAAAGATTTTTCCGTCAACGACAGCAAGAGGAATATAAACATAATCTTTTAGCGCAGGATATTTTATTCTTAGCTCGAATGCAGCCGCGGTTTTTGAAGGATTTTCAAAAATCGTCTTAAAGCCAATTGAGATGTTTTCCGGATGAATTGCGCTCGTATTGTTTCTGTCGCGGCTTGAAATTTGGGCAAACTGTCCGCTTTCTGCGGCTCGGTCGTCATACCACTGATAAAAGACACGAAGAACGCAGGCAAAAGAAGAATCTTTTCCAGAAAAAAGCAAAAGCCTGTCGCTGCCCTGCCAAACGCCTTCAAGCAAGGGAGGAACTTCTGAAGAATATTCTGAAAAATGAGAATAGTCGCGTCCAAAAGAAGAAAAAACAACGGCAAAAAAAAACAAAAGAAAAATACCTTTCTTCACAGAAAAAATTATAAATAAAAAAAAAGAATTTTTCTATAAGAAGCTAATGCCGGAAGATTTTTGCCAGAACGGTTTGTATAAATTTTGCCTGATTTTTCTGCGTTAAGGATAGGAGCACCTGCGGAGCAGTCCACCGCAAGCGGGCGCGGAGGATGAGCGGCTA
>NZ_DLLH01000018.1:12959-14428 GCF_002476655.1 Treponema sp. UBA7567 | reverse complement strand
CTTCCATAAAATATTCATCCCAGGTCGGGCGTAAATATTTTTCTTTGTTTGAAGATTCGTTCATACTAAAAAACTAGATAGCTTTTATTGCAAGGGCAAAGACAAATACGGCGGCAAGAATCCACGTAACAGGAGAAATCTCCTTTGCTTTTCTACCAGCAACTTTAGAAATTACATAAGCGATCATACCAAAGGCAATACCCTTAGAAATAGAATATCCGAAAGGCATTACAAGAATTGTTATAAAGGCAGGAATTCCGTCAGTTATTTCGCTAAATTTGATTGAAGTTACAGACTGCNNCATCATCAAAAATCCGACAAAAATCAAGGCAGGAGCCGTAGCACAAGAAGGAACAAGAGCAAAAAGCGGAGTAAACAACAGGGCCAAAACAAAGAAACCTGCAGTAACAACAGAAGAAAGACCTGTGCGGGCACCGGCAGCGACACCGGCAGAAGATTCAACGTAAGAAGTTACAGTTGAAGTTCCAAGACAAGCACCGGCAACTGTACCAATCGCATCGGCAAGAAGAGCATTCTTTACATTAGGAATATTGCCCTTTTCGTCAATAAGCTTAGCCTGCTCAGCAACGCCCATCAAAGTTCCAATAGTATCAAAAATATCGGTAAAAAGGAAAGTAAAGAAAACTCCGAAGAATTTCAGCGTAAGAACATCTGAAAATTCAAATCTAAAAAGAAACGGAGCATGAGGAACAGAAACAGGTTTAAAATTTTCAGGAACAGCCGTAACTCCAAAAGGAATTCCTACAACAGTTGTAGCAGCAATACCGATAAGAATTGCTCCTGGAACCTTAAGAATATAAAGCACAACCGTAATTACAAGACCGATAATCGCAACAATTGCAGAAATATGTTCTTTATCAAATGCGTTAAAACCGATAATTGTTCCGTTTGAAGAAGTTACGATTCCAGCGTTGTTAAGGCCAATCAAGGCAATAAAAAGACCAATACCAACAGCAACAGCTTTCTTCATAGTCGAAGGAATAGAATTGATAATCGCCTCACGAACACCAAAAAACGAAAGAACAATAAACAAAACGCCTTCAAGCAAAACAGCTGTAAGAGCAAACCATGGAGAACACCCCATCTGGCCGCAAACCGTATATGTAAAGAACGCATTAAGCCCCATACCAGAAGCAAGGGCAACAGGCATATTTGCAAAAAAAGCCATAATCAGAGTTGCAACAGCAGCAGAAATCGCAGTTGCCGTAAAAACGCCTTCAAAACTCATTCCAGGGATAGAACCAAGCATTCCAGGATTAACAGCAAGAATGTAGGACATTGCAAGGAAAGTTGTAATACCACCAATAATTTCGCGGCTTACGGTTGACCCCTTCTCCTTGATTTTAAACAAAGTTTCCATAAAAAACCTCCATGGGAAAAAACATAACAAAGATTATAGCATAGAATAAAAAACAGAAAAATAAAAAATACAGGCTTTTTATAAAAAA
>NZ_DLLH01000018.1:0-12894 GCF_002476655.1 Treponema sp. UBA7567 | reverse complement strand
CCGGCTGCTACAGGTTCGCTCGCGCTCATTGGCGTACAAGCCCGCCAACCAAAGCCTTTCGCATCCGGCGTAAGAAAAAACTTATGCAAAAAGCCTATTCAAAAATTTCCGCTTTTACCAAAAGACTAATTTAAAATAAAAAAACTCCTGAGCACTTCAGGAGTTTTTAGAGCGGTAGAAGGGAGTCGAACCCTCGTCATCAGCTTGGAAGGCTGAGATAATGAGCCGTTATATGACTACCGCACAATTTATGTATTTATAATACCAAGCATTGAATTTTGTGTCAATACTGTTTTTTAAAAATTTTGAAAATTTCTAATTTTTTTTAACTTTCTCCCACGCAAGTTTTGCCGCATTTTGCTCCGCAGCCTTTTTGCTTTTTCCGCTGCACGGACCAAACTCTTCGTCCTTTAAACTTACCTTTACCCAAAAAGTCCTGTCATGGTCCGGACCTGTTTTTTTTACAAGCTCATAAACCGGACATAGTTTCGATTTTTTCTGGTAAAATTCCTGTAAAAGAGTTTTGTAATCTTTTTCACCCTTGTTCTGCTGGACTTTTCGAATTTCAGGAACAATAAGATCAAGCACAAGTTCTTCAGCAGCTTCAAAACCGCTGTCAAGATAGTAAGCTCCGATTATCGCTTCAACACAATCTGCAAGAATAGCGTCCTTGTCGCGTCCTCCGCTCATCTCCTCGCCTTTTCCAAGAATAAGCATCTTGTTTATACCTATTTTTCTCGCAATCGGAGCAAGAGTTTTTTCAGAAACAACAACACTCTTTATTTTAGAAAGATCTCCTTCTGGATTTTCAAACATATCTTCATATAAAAAAGTTGCAGTTGCCATACCAAGCACAGAATCTCCAAGAAACTCAAGCCTTTCATTATTTATATGCTTGCTTGAAGCGTTTTCGTTAGAAAAAGAACGGTGATGAAAAGCCAGATTTAAAAGTTCCAGATTATTGAATTTTATATTAAGGCTTTTACAAAACTCAGAAAGAGCCTTTTTTCTTTCTTCTGAAATATTTGAATTACGAATCTTTCTTTTAATAAACACAACACCCCCCATAAAAAAAATAAACACAGGCTGCTAAGCAAACCTGTGTCCATTCGTTTTATAAAAAACTATAACTGAAAAATTATTTAGATTCTTTTTCAGCTTTGATGAAGTTGTATGCATCACGAACTGTTTCAAATTCGTTTGCTTTTTCATCAGGAATGCTAACGCCAAGCTCCTCTTCGATTGCATAAACCAATTCGTAAGTATCAAGGCTGTCTGCACCGAGATCACCACGGAAAGAAGAATCCAAAGTGATTTTGCTTTCATCGATTTCCAGTTTTTCAGCGATAAGCTTCTGGATTTTGCTGAACAATTCGTCCATTTTTAATCTCCTGTGATTAATTAAGTTAAATTTTCAGAAACTGAAAATTTTCCGTATTGTTAATTCATCCAGACTACTTAACTTCTGGTTTAATTACCTGACGTCCACGGTAGAAACCGCATTTTGGACATACATGATGCTGCAAAACAAGGTTGCCACAGTTCGCACATTCTACCATCTGTGGTGCAACAAGATGCATATTAACACCACGGCGTCTGCGTGTCCGTGCTTTCGAAGTTTTCGCTCTAGGTACTGCCATTTATATAACCTCACTATATGTTTTGTTACTTGTATAACAGACTTAATGTTATATCAGTTCCTGTCTGAATGTCAATTGGATTATACCTGTATTTTTCCATTTGTCAATATTTTTTATGACAATATTACATTTTTTGTCATTTTAACATTCAAATTCTCTGCTATTTCCGATATTTTTTTAAAACCGCCTCGCAAACCACAGGAGGAACCATTCCGCTTATATCTCCGCCAAACTGGGCAAGCTCTTTTATCGAACTAGATTTTACTATTACGTATCTTGTTTCCGTCGGCATAAAAAGAGTTTCAATTTCAGGATTTAAATTGTGGTTTACAAGGGAAAGGTCAAATTCGTACGAAAAATCATTTACATTTCTTATTCCACGAACAAGAACTTTTGCATCGATTTTTCTTGCATATTCAACAACAAGCCTGTCCCATTTATGAACTTCTACATTATGATAAGGCTCTGTCAAAGTTTTAAGCATCAACACACGCTCATCGGCAGTAAAAAGGCTATTTTTGCCAGGATTTTCAGAAACAAGGACATCGATTTTTTCAAAGAGCTTGCTTGCCCTTTCTATTACATTTAAATGTCCATAAGTCGGAGGATCAAAGCTCCCCGGAAAAACTGCAATATTCATGCTTTTCTTTTTATCACGTTTGACGCGAACAGACAAGTGATGTATATTCTTCTCTATGAGAGCAAAAAAACATTTATCCAAGATAGCGATTTTGGCGTTTTCTTTCGTACTAGCAGGTTGCGGCTCAACTCCAATAAAACAGCAGCCAGCAAAAGACGAAAACAAGCCTGTCATCGAAGAAAAAAAAGAAATTCCGCCTGAAAAAGACGAATATCACAAATCTGTCGGAAAACTTACTGTTTCAAAAGACACATTTGAATCAGATAAAGCAGAAATTCTCCGTACTATCGAGATTTTAAAAACGATTATGTCAGATTTTGACTATCAGTCCTGGCTTTTGTATGTGGACAACGAGTCAAAAGCTTATTGGTCAAAACCTGCAAATCTAAAAAAAGCCCAGGGCAAACTGCCTATAAAAGGACTTCAACTCAGAACTCTACAGGATTATTTCAAATACGTATTCGTACCTTCAAGAGCTGGACGAAACATCACAACTATACGCTACGAATCCGAAAATTACATAAAGGCCGTTCAGGTTACAAACCAAGCCTCCTCCGAAACTGAAGAAAAATACACAGTTTACTATTATTTCAATAAAATCGGTGGTCATTGGCAGTTGCACCTGCCGGAAATTGACGGATAGCAGGCACTGTCTTTTTTCAAAGAAAAAATAACTTTTATTGATTTTTGTAAATCATTCAACTATAATTTTAAACGTTTGTATAAAAAGTGCCGATTACTAGAATAAGTCCAAGGGGGATCTAATGAAATCTATAAAATATGCAGCAGCTGCAATTCTTACTGCCTTCGTTTTTACAGTCAGCGCACAGACAAGCGCAGACAACGAATCAAACGTTGAAAGCGAATACCTTAGCAGCATCGAAGACGTTGTAATCACAGAACTTGCAACATCAGAAGAAAGGGACAACAAGCTCGTAGCTCTTCAATATCTTGAAAACGCAGTAAACGAAGGACGCACAACTCCTGATATGATGAAAGCTCTTGACGGTCTTGCAGGGGAAGGAATTGCAAGCCAGTCACGGACAAACGGACGACTTATGAACAACTTTCCAGACATTCGCGCAAAAGCTTGCGATATTCTGGCAAATGTAAAAACAGAAGAATCAAAAAATGCGCTTGTAAAGGTTGCTCTTGCAGACAATGAACCTATGGTAATAACAGCTGCAATCCGTGCCCTTGGAGACATTGGAATCAACGACAACGATGAAGTTTCTGAAACAATCGCCTGGGCTCAGAAGAAAAACGCAGTTTTAAACCCGACTTCTTCATTGGCTCTTGAGGTTTTGATTGCCTATGAAAAAATAGCAGATTCAGTTCAGAACAAAGGTCCTATGATTCAGGCTGTAGGCCAGATTGCCACAAACTATCGCTACGTAACTCCAGTTCGTACCCGTGCCCATGAATTGCTAAAGACTTTACAGGGCGCTCCTTCGTCATCAGACAAGAAAAATAACAACGCAAAATAATCAAGAAAAAAGAGAGGCCATCAAAAAAAAATTGAAAAGCCTCTCTTTTTTTTATTCAGTTTACCATATTTTTGAGGAATACGTGATTTGAACACGCAACCTTCGGCTCCGGAGGCCGACGCTCTATCCAGTTGAGCTAATTCCTCAGTCTTTTTTTTAGAAATACAAGAACAAAAGATATTGATTTCATTCAAAATTGTCAACACAATAACCTGCACAGCCCATTTATAAACCTGGAGGTATCTTATGCAGCCTATAATTCTAGCATCTTCTTCACCAAGACGACAGGAAATTTTAAAACTTATGAACATTCCTTATCAGGTCATAATTCCAAACTGCAAGGAAGAATATCCTGATGATATTGAAATTGAACAGATTCCCGAATTTCTCGCAACAAGAAAAGTAGACGCAGTCATAAGGGCCGCTCCGACAGGAATTGAGTATCCATGGATTTTAGGAGCAGACACCGTAATTGTAAAAAATAAAAAAATCCTAGGAAAACCGGAAAATCAAGAACAAGCCTTTGAATACTTAAAAAGCCTTCAAGGTTCTACGCATAAAGTTATTACAGGAATTTCGCTTTTTAACAGCGAGCTGCACTACATGAGCAACCGCACATCAATCACAAAAGTAACTTTTTCAAGGATGACTGACGAAGAAATAAAATGGTATATAAGCACAGGCGAATGGCATGGAGCAGCCGGAGGTTACAGAATTCAAGGTCTTGCAAGCTGCTTTATCTCTAAAATCGATGGCACAAACAGCTGTGTTATGGGATTGCCTGTCTTTGAACTTTATGATATATTGAAAGAACAGAATTATTCAATTTTCGAATAATCTGCCGGGACTTGCGAACGGACCGTAGGTATTTATTCGCAGGCTCGTAAATCTTCCGGACGCATTATTATGCGCCTCGAGAAAAAGAGTTCGGTGGAAAAAAATTCATCAAAGCATGAATGCTTTTTTTTCCGGTGAAGGAGACACTTTATGGCAGTTGTAACCATGAAGAGTTTGCTTGAATCAGGTGTACATTTCGGTCACCAGGTTAAGCGTTGGGATCCACGCATGAAGAAATATATCTTCGCACAGCGCAATGGTATCCATATCATCGATTTGCAGAAAACAATCGGTGCTATCAAAGACAGCTATGAAGCTGTTCGCAAAGTTGTAACTTCAGGAAAGTCTGTTCTTTTCGTTGGTACAAAAAAACAGGCACAGCAGGCAGTTCAGAAAGAAGCTGAACGCTGCGGAATGTACTATGTAAACAACCGCTGGCTTGGTGGTATGCTTACAAACTTCTCTACAATCAAAAAGTCACTTCAGCGCCTCAAGAAAATCGAAAAGATGGAAATAGACGGCACATTTGACAATCTTACAAAAAAAGAAGTTGCAAATCTTCTCAAAGAAAAAGAAAAGCTTTCAAAAAACCTTGGTGGCATCAAAGAAATGAAAGAACTCCCAGGAATTCTTTTCATCATCGATACACACAAAGAACAGATTGCTGTTGCAGAAGCCCACCGCATGGGTATTCCTATCGTTGCAGTTGTTGACACAAACTGTAACCCAGAAGGAATCGACTACCCTATTCCAGGAAACGATGACGCAATCCGCGCAATTTCTCTCTTCACTTCTATCATTGCAAACGCAGTTGTAGAAGCAAACAACGAGGAAGGTCTTAAAATTATTGAAACTCTTAACGACGATGAAGAAATCGTTACAGACGCTTCAACAAAAAAAGACGATGAAGAAATCGCAGACTACAGCAACTACACTCCTACTGAGCCAAAAGAAGAAGATGTTGCTGACGACGACAGCGATGATGAAGATCTCGCTGAAAAATTTGACAAATAATCAGGGGAATACAAATGGCATCATTTACAGCTGCTGATGTAAAAGCTCTCCGCGAATCAACAGGAGCAGGTATGCTGGACTGCAAAAAAGCTCTCCAGGATGCAAATGGAAGTATCGCAGAAGCTGAAAAAATCTTAAAAGAAAAAGGTCTTGCCGCCATGGCAAAACGTTCTGACCGCGCAACTGGAGAAGGACGTATCGTCATCAAACAGGAAGGCAACAAAATTGCTATGGTTGAAGTTACTTGTGAAACTGACTTTGTAGCAAACAATGCTGATTTTGGCGCAACTGCTGACAAAGCTGCAGAAATCACTCTTGCAGCAGGAACAGATGAAATCACAGCTGAGCATAAAGCAATCATCGACACAATTGCTATTAAATTCCGCGAAAACATGGCTGTACGCCGTTCTGCTTTCGTTGAAGTTGGAGCAAATGCTGTTGCTGGAACTTATGTTCACTCAGACAAAAAAACAGGTGCGATTGTAGTTGTTGAAGGCTCAACATCTGACGAAGTAAAAGCATTCGCAAAAGACTGCTGCCTTCATCTTGCGGCATTTACACCTACTTACATCACAAAAGATGAAGTACCACAGAGTTACATCGACGAGCAGAAAGAAATTTTTGCCGCACAGATGAACGCTGATGAAAAAATGGCTTCAAAACCACAGAATGTAAAAGACGGCATCCTTAACGGAAAAATCAACAAGCTTCTTGCAGAAAGCTGTTTCGTTGACCAGCCTTTCGTAAAGGACGACAAAGTTACAGTTGCTAAAAAACTTGAAGAAGTTGGAAAGGCAGTTGGTGCAAAACTTTCATTTGGAAAGATTGTTCTTTTCGTTCTCGGTAAATAATTTTTACTGATTAAAAGCGGTTGGATTTTTCTAACCGCTTTTAGTTTTATCAACTAAAATATGGATTCGTGCCTGTTTGGCATGCCGCAACTGCGGTTTTATGGGAGAAATCACTATGGCATTTGACGCTAAAGCAAAAATGGAAAAAACGCTTGAAGGAATTAAAAACGAAATGAACACAATCCGCACGGGTCGTGCTTCTGCCGCTATGTTTGACAAAGTTCGTGTAGATTATTACGGACAGAAATCACCTCTCAATCAGGTTGCTCAGATTTCAATTCCAGAAGCCCGCACTGTTGTAATTTCTCCATTTGATAAAAGCCTTATTTCTGATATTGAAAAAGCAATTTTAGTTGCAGACCTTGGATTAAATCCTTCAAACGATGGAAAAGTAATCCGCATATCAATTCCTGCATTGACTGCCGACCGCAGAAAAGAACTGGTAAAGCAGGCAAAATCAATGGCAGAAAACTACAAAACGACAATCCGCAATGTTCGCCGCGATGGAAATGATGATTTGAAGAAACAGCAGAAAGCCGGAGAAATCACAGAAGATCAGCTCAAAAAAGAAACTGACGATCTTCAGAAGCTCACTGACAAATATATTGCTGAAATTCAGACAGTCTGCGATGCAAAGGAAAAGGAAATTCTTGCTTAATTTTTAGCAGCTCAAAATTCTGATGAATATTGAAGAAATTAAAGCCGGCGGACTTCCAGCTCATGTCGCAATAATCATGGATGGAAACGGCCGCTGGGCAAAACAAAGAGGTTTAGCACGCTCTCAAGGTCATAAGGAAGGCTTGAATTCTGCAAAAAGAATAGTAGCTCAAGCCGCATCTTTGGGAATAAAATATATAACTTTATATACTTTCTCAACAGAAAACTGGAAGAGGACGCAGGAAGAAGTCGGCTATCTTATGACTCTCATAAAAGGCCATCTTCGTGCAGAATTCCAGTTTTATAAAGACAATGGCATTAAAATTGAGCACATTGGCGATTTAAGCGGACTCCCAAAAGATGTTCAAAAAGAAATTCTAAATGCAAAAAAAGATACAGAACATTTTACAGGAACAACCTGTGTTCTAGCCATAAATTATGGCAGCCGCGATGAGATTGTCCGCGGAATAAAAAAACTTGTAGAAAATAACGTAAAACCAGAAGATATTACAGAAAAACTTATTTCAGATTCTCTGGATATAAAAGCTCTGCCAGATGTTGATCTAATGATTAGAACAGGTGGCGAAGAACGGCTCAGCAATTTTCTGCTTTGGCAATGTGCTTATGCAGAATTTCTTTTTACCGACACGCTTTGGCCCGATTACACAGAAAATGAATTTATAGAAGATATAATCAAATTTCAAAAACGTAATAGAAGATTTGGCGCAGTTCCAGATCAAAAGTAAACAGGGGAATTTATGAATCGTAAAGTCGTTTCGAGACTTGGAATTTTTTTTATAGGAGTACCTCTTATAATCATGCTGATTCTGTTGAATCAGATGAATCACCTTGCAATCCATATTGTTGTGACAGCGGTTTCGGTTGTTGCAGCCTGCGAATTTTATCATATTCTTGGCCATAATTTTAAATTACAGAACAAACTGCTTGTAATAATTCTTGCAGGAGTTATAAATCTTGCAATGCTTTTGCGCGCAGTTTTTGAATTTGACATTTCTTATGTTGATTTTGTATTTGTGCTCGCAATTTTAATAAGTCTTGCAGTCGAAGTTATTTTGAACAAGACTTTTGAAAATTCAAACAGCCATATAATTACATCGATTTCAATTATTACGTACGCCGGATATTTGCTGACTTTTTTAACACGCATGACATTTCTTAAACATTCACGCCCAGTTTTGATCATGTTTTTGACAATGGTATTCTTTTGCGACTCTTTGGCATGGTTTTTTGGCGTGCTTTTTGGCAAAAACAACAAGGGCTTTATAAAAGCAAGTCCAAATAAAAGCATTGCCGGCTTCTGCGGCGGAATTTTTGGTTCAATTTTGAGCGGAATTTTGAGCTGGTTCTTGTGGAAAAACATTTTTACAGGTTCTGCCGCAAAATTGGTTCTTTTAGGCGCTTTAATTTCAATCACTTCAATTCTTGGAGATTTGGTTGAATCTGTTCTAAAACGCTCTGCAGACTGCAAGGATTCAGGTTCAATAATTCCTGGCCGTGGCGGAATTCTCGATTCAATTGACAGCATCGTTTTTTCAGCTCCTGTATTCTATTTTACAATTACGCATATTTACCCTGCCCTTTTGCAATAAAAAGGACTTTTGTCTGCTTTTTCAGATAATTTTGAAGGAAGGAATATGAAAAAAATTCTCGTCTTAGGCTGCACAGGTTCAATCGGAACAAGCACTATCGATATTTTAAAAAATCATAAAGACCGTTTTGACTGCTGCGGTCTTACAGCAAACAAAAACAAAGAAAAGCTCGAAGAGATTGCAAATTTTTTTGAATGTTCATATTCGCTGACAAGCGAGGAAGGAACAGAAGGAATAAAAAAACTCATAGAAAAAACAAAACCTGATATTGTCGTAAACGGAATTGCAGGAAGCGCAGGGCTTGTTCCAAGTATTTTGGTTTTAGAAGCTGGAATTGACCTTGCTCTTGCCAACAAAGAATCTGTCGTCATGGCAGGTCCTGTTATTTTTGAAATGGCAAAAAAAAGCGGCAGCAGGATTCTTCCGGTAGACAGCGAACACTCGGCAATTTTTACCCTTCTTAACAATTGTGGCGGCTCTAAAAATGTAGGACAACTTATAATTACTGCAAGCGGAGGACCTTTTAGAACATGGCCATCTGAAAAAATTGCAAATGCAACTCTAAAAGACGCGCTAAAACATCCGACCTGGAACATGGGAACAAAAATTACAGTTGACTCTGCAACATTGGGAAACAAGGGGCTTGAAGTTATTGAAGCAAAACGGCTCTTTGGATTTGACACAAAGCAGATAGAAGTAGTTGTCCATCCGGAAAGCATAATTCACTCTCTTGTAAGAACAAACGATGGAATTGTTTATGCCCAGTTAAGCGAGCCGGACATGAAGCATCCGATTATTCAGGCGCTTGACTGGCCGGAAGTAAAGCATAATTTTATGAAACCTTTTGACCTTACAGACACTGCAACAAGTTCAAGAACCTTAACTTTCGAAAAACCAAGAATGGACGATTTTCCTCTTTTAAAGCTTGCATTTAAGGCGGCAGAAAAAGACAACAGTCATCCGATTGCTTTTAATGCGGCAAATGAAATAGCAGTCTGGGCATTTATTGACGGGAAAATCCGTTTTGAAAAAATTGCAAAGATTGTTGAAAAAGTTATGGAAAATGAAGATGAATGGAACAGTCCTGTCCGCGACACAAAGGATATTTTTGAAGCAGACAGCATGGCACGTTCAATTGCAAAAAAACTGGTATAAAAAATGCTGTTAAAAATAGTTTATGGTCTTATAATTCTTGGAGTTATTGTTTTTCTGCATGAAGGCGGTCATTTTTTGGCTGCAATCTTGTGCGGAGTTAAGGTCGAAGCGTTTTCGATCGGAATGGGTCCTGTACTTTTACACAAAAAAATTAAAAACATAGATTGGAGGATCTCGCTTTTGCCTCTCGGCGGATATTGCTCAATGAAAGGCGAAAATGATTTTTCGGACGAGAATTCTTCTTGTGATTTTGTTGAATATGACAAAGACTCGCTTTACGGAGTTTCGCCATTAAAACGTGCGGCAATCGCTTTTGCAGGTCCTCTGGCAAATCTTCTTCTGACTTTTTTTTCATTTTTTATTGTTGCCCTTGTAGGTTTTACATATTGGTCTGCTTCCAGCAAAATTACTCTGGCAAATGAAGTTTATCCGGAAATTGTTTCTCCGGCCGCCGAAGCAGGTCTTTGCAGCGGAGATGAAATAACTCAAATTAATTCTGAAAAAATAAACGATTTTTCTGAACTTTACGAGTTTGTTGCAACTCATCCCGATGAGGATTTAAAAGTCAAAGTCTTGAGAAACGGAATTCAAATGGATTTTTTGGTTCATTCACAACTTGACAGACAAACCGGCGCAGGAAAAATCGGCGTAATAAGCATACCTGAAACAAGCGCCAAGAGAGAAGCAAAACGCTATGGATTTTTTGGAGCGATTGTTCAAGGCGGAAAAGAAACATGGAAAATTTTCAGGGCATCTTTGACGGGAATTGCAAGTCTTTTTAAAGGCGTAAAAATTACGCAGGCAGTAAGCGGACCTGCCTCAATTACGACAATGCTTGGAGAAACAGTAAAAGAAAGTTTTTCCGCCGGTTTTAGGACAGGCCTTTCCTCCGTTTTGAATTTTGTCGCATTAATCAGCATTTCGCTTTTTATAATGAATCTTTTNNTGCCAATTCCAGTTTTGGACGGCGGATTGATTTTTTTCTCGCTCATAGAAGCAATTTTCCGTATCCGTATTTCACCAAAAGTTCGTTATCGTGTACAATATGTTGGACTTGCCTTTATTGCTTTTTTATTTGTAATTGCGGTTATAGGCGACTTCAATTATTTTATGAGAACTGCAAGATAAACCTAAGAAAATTTTGAGGATTTCGATGAAAAACAAAAGAATTTGCGTTTCAATTTTATTCACTTTTTTTGCCGGGGCATTAATTTTTGCGCAGAGCCATGTTTCGACCCAGGCGCATGACTCTACAGTTACAGGGCTTGCTGTCCTAGAAGCTTCCGAAAGTGAACAAAATACAGTCTTTAGCGTCGGACAAGACGGTTTTATAATTAAATGGACAGAAGATTCTTTGGGTGAACACTATCAGGTTACAGACCTTGCAATAAAAATGGTTGCAAGAAGTCCGAACGGAAACGATATTGCAATTTACGAAACGGACGGCGCCGCAACAAATATGGTAAGCGTATGGAATTTTAAAACCCTTACAAGAAAATGCGCATTTACATTCGGAACACCAATCACTTCTCTTTCTTATTCTGCGAAAGGAACTTACGTTTTGTGCGGAACTGCAAGCGCAAAAGGAACTTATTTTTTAAATACGCAGAACAACACAATCACTTCAAAAAAACTAAAGGAAAGCACAGGACCTGTGAGCATGGTTATAACTAGCAATTCTGAAAATTCGGCCGTCGCATATTCTCCGACAGGCTCTTTAAGCTATTACAATATACGCAACGGCGAAAAAAAGGCGAAATTTTCTACAGAACCAGGTTTAAGCCAGGCTTGCATGTTCAACAACAATGTTTTTCTTGCAGGATATAAAGACGGAAGCATCTATGTAATTCAGGCAGTAACAGGAAAAACACTTGAAAAATTTTCAATTGCGGGAAAAGAGCCGGTTATTTTCAGTTCAAACAGTTATGAAAATCTTTATTACATTGTAAATGAAAAAAGACAATTTAAAATGTACCTTATAAAAAACGACAGAAATAAAGATGTAATTGCCCCACAGCTTATCCGGACATTTACCGGTTTAAAAAACGATGAATCTATCGTCTGCGCAGATATTACAGCTTCTGGAACAATATTTGCCGGAACAAACCAGGGAAATCTGTATAAATTCGACAACTCGATTGCCGAACGCGTCGATGTTCTTCAGTCTATGAGCGACAACATGTATAATCATATATACGATGTAGCCTCTGCCGGAGAAAATTTTTATTTTCTGACGCCTTCATCAATCGTTCTTTCTTCTTACGACAACGGCGCTGTAGACTTAAAGGGAACCAATCCCGGACATACGAATATAATCTCTTACAACGAAGCTGGCGTAATTCTTTGGACAAAAGATTCCAGAAAAACAGTACAGTTTTTTGACTTTACAACTGGAACGGCTTCTGCAATCTTTACTCCGGAAAATAATCTAAAATCTTTAAAGCTCTACGGAAATTATCTTTTATCAATAGAAGGAAGCTCTACTGTAAACCGCTATTCGATAGAATCAAAGACAAAGGAAAACCTTTACAATGGAGCAGGAATTCAAGACGCGCTCCTTTATAACGAAACAGACCTTTATGTAGCAAAGACTTCTGCAACAACTCCGGCAGTTCCGCTTTTATACGTAAATACAAAAACTAAAGAAACTGTTCCACTTAATTTGAAAGGAAACGTAGCATACGCGCTTTCTTTCGACCCTTCTGTTGCAAAACCGGAAATCTACGGAATTATAATCGGAACTGACTCGCAGAACAGACCTCTTACATCTGTTTTTTCTTATAATCCGGAAACAAAATATTCAAAGCACTTGCTTGAAGAACATTCAGAAGATCCGAATGCAATCTGTTACCTGTCTTATCCTGTTTTATACACGAACATGGGCAAATCAAGAATTCGCTCCTATAACCTAATGGCAAAGCGAAATTTTGAATACAAACGATCTGCCTCCCTGCCTGTAAAAATTGCAAAAAACAGAACTAGGCTTGTTGTTTTGAACAAAGA
>NZ_DLLH01000020.1:4502-13370 GCF_002476655.1 Treponema sp. UBA7567 | reverse complement strand
TTTATCGTAAAAAGCCAGAGGAACGCTCCAGTCAAGACTTTTATTTTCGGCCAGGAAAGTCTTTCCGTCCGACAGAGAATTTTGTTCTGCATCAATTTCTGCAATTTTATTTTCATAATAAGCCGCAGAATTTAGAATTTCTTTTCCAAGAACAGAAAAATTCTTGTTTAAGCTGATTTTTTGAGCAAGCTCAAGATTTTTGTCAGAAACGCTTTGTGCAAGATTAAGGGCATTTTTTAAGTTTTTTGCCGAAAAATTTTGAANNAATCCTTGTATTTTTCAAAACCAGAAAAATCGCCGCCGTCAATTTTTTTGTAAAAAGAATGAATTTCCTGTCCTTGAAATGCAAATTTTGCCGCGCCGTCTGCAAGCTCAAAAACCGGAAAAGTTTCAATTTTGGAATCAAAAATCCGCGGATTTAAGGCAAACTGAGAGTTTATGAGGGAAAATTCATTTAAAATCGCTTCGTAAACCGTATTTTTTAAATCTTCAACGCGGCTGTTCAAGAAAGCATCGACCGCAGCCAAAATTCCGGAAGAAGAAAGTTTTTCAAATCCAAAAACCGCCCGTGCGCTAAAAGTTATGTACGAAGTGTCTCCAAGTCCGGGATTGAGTCCGATTGCGCGCCTGTCGAGAGCTAAAAGTTCGGTTCCTGAAGAATAAATTTCGTTTCTTGCGCGGATAATTTTTTCAAAGGAGCGGCTCATTTTTTTTAACGCAGATTCTGATTCGTCCGTGCGTAGATTTTGAACCGCCGATTTGTATTTTTTATAGTCTTCCTGGCAGTTTTTTAGAAGGTCATTTAAGCTTGAATTGAGCTCAGAGAGCTTTTTAATCTGTTTTTCGACTTTTGCGTTCAGCTCGTCCGGATAAACGACCGCAATTTCTTTTTCGCCTTCAAAAACCGCATCAGAGTCTTTAGTTTTTAGAGAAAGCGCTTCCGAAGATTTTTGGGCTGCAAGAAAATAATTTTCTGACGAATCAAAGCCAGCATTTTCGACAAATTCCGCGCTTTGGGCCAAAATTGAATTTGAACGGTTGATGTAATACGAAAGGCGAATTGTGCGCCGGGCATCGTTTGTAAAATCGACAGCTTCTTTCGGAGGATTCTGCTCCATTTTTTCGAGGGAAACGATGATGTCCATTTTTTTGCTGTCGAGAGCATCAGCCTGCAAATCGCTCAAATCGGCTGATTCCTGCATTTTTTCCGCAAGAACAAAAGCCTGCGCGTTAAAATCCAGCCTTTTTTTCATAATTTGCGAAATTCTTTTTTGAGCGCGGTCAAACTGCTCAGGATTTCTTTTTATAAAAACCGAAAGCGCTTCAAGAGCGGAAGAATATTCATTTTTTTTTATGAGCAGGTCAATTTCCGAAAGCGAAAGAACTTTTTCCTCCAAAACAGGCTTCTGCAAAGAAATATTTTCCTGAGAAAAAAAAGGAAAAGCAAAAAGAGAAAAAATAAAAATGCCGGCGAAAAATTTAAAGCGTGCCAATTTTTAATATTTTCGGTATTATTTCTTATGCAATAAAGGTAAAAAACCGAAATTTAAATTAGAATAAAGTGAACGGCAGTTTTTTGAATTTTGAAACAGATTTTGCGATAAATTGATGAAAAAATTTAATATTCAAAAACAGGATCTAGTTCATACTGACATAAAATTTATGCGAAAAAAACAGCATTTTGCAAAAAAACAAGCATTTATTTTTCTCGCCGTTCTGGTTTTTAACGCCGCAGCCGCGCCTTTTTGCGTTTTTGCGCTCGATCTAAAAGACGTCAATTCAAAATTGAGCGATGTCTTTGGTTCTTTTTCTGACAGCAACGAGGGAACCACAGTTTTTCGTTCGCTCAATATTCCAACCGGAGGACGCTCGGAAAGCCTAGGAACTGCAATAACAGGTCTTTGCGACGACATCACTTTTTTTGACTACAATCCGGCAGGCTCAGCAGTTTTAAGCAATTCAGAAATCGCATTTTTTCACAACTCTTGGATTGCAGACTCGGCAATGGAAACATTGGAAGGAAGCTTGAGATTCAACAATCTTGGAATGGGACTACAGTTAAAATGTTTTTATGTTCCGTTCACAGAATACAACCTTTTTGGAGACAAGCTTGCAGGAAGCTATTACTCAGAAACCTCGCTCGCGTTCAACATGGCGTATAATTTTTTGGCGGGATACAATTTTAAGGGAATTGCCGCAGGTTACACGGTGCGCGCCTCGTGGCGAAATATGCCAGATTATGCAGACAATCAGACAGACAAAATAAAAAGCGGTTCTGGACTTGAACAGTCTGCCCTCGGTTTTATGGCGGATTTTGGACTTCTCGTAAGGTTTAATTTTCTTAAAAATTTCAGCAGTCTTGAACCAAATTTTAATTTTGGACTTGCTCTCAACAATCTCGGTCTTGCCTTTACTGGCTTTTCTAAAAATTTTGAGCTTGACGATTCTCTTCCAACAAGAATAAGCGCCGGCTTTTCGTACAGACTGTTCAAAAATCTTCTTTTTACGGCAGAATTTCGCCAGCCTGTAAACCTTATGAACTTTTCATCTTCGCAAAAATTTTCGTTTGCCAGCGGAGCAGAAATCAACGTTACGGCTTTTTTCGATTTTGAAGCAGGATTTATGCTCAGCGGAGGAAATCCGCGTTTTAGCATTGGAAGCCAGTTCGACATAAAAGGCATAAAAATGAACGTAAATTATACCCTCGACCTTACAACTTCGTTCAATCCGGTAAACCACATAAGCCTCGCGGCGCGGCTTTTGCTCGGAGACAGAGGCCGTTCACAAATAAGAACAATGGTTTACGAAAAATACACGGAAGGAATCGAGCTATATTCAAAAGGCGACAGACAAAATATTCAAAAGGCGATTGAAAAATGGACAGAAGCAAAAAATATGTCATCCTCAATCGGAATAAAATTTGATCCGGCAATTGAAGCAATAACAGCAGCCCAAGATTTACTGAACGTCCACGACCAGATAAAAAATTTCGGTTTTCTAAAATAAATAAAAAAATCTGCAAATTCAATCAAAACTTTGAACTTGCAGACTGTTTTATAAAAAATTACTGTTTTCGGCAGAAGATGCGGTAATTCAGCCACGGAAAAAGGACGTGCTCTTTTTCGAGTTTTGTAAGCCATTCCGTGCTCACAGTATTTGAACCCAAAGCATCAAAAACTTTAGTAAAATCAATGACACTCTTTGTAAAAGATTCTCTTGCAAAATCAGAAAAAATTCCCGAATGAATCATCTTTGCAAGCTCTCCAGACTGGGCAAGCATGAGTTCCTTTGCGCCAAGAACCAAAAGCCTCACTTTTAAGCCAGTGTCGTCAGGGAACCGGCCGGAAAGGTCAACCATGCGTTCGCACATTTTTCTTGTATAGCGCAGCATCCAGCTGTTAGAACTGTCCAAAAGATCTTCTCCATAACCAGTTCCGCTCGCAGCAGAAGGATAAGGGTTTATTTTTTCGAGCTTAAACTGATCTTTTATCAAATCGCCAGTAGCGACAAACTTAGAAGAAGCATTTTTTCTCAAAACATCTTCAAAAAAGTCCATTCCTTCAGCCCAGCATTGTCCCAAAGCCGCGGCGTCAATCGCGCAGACAAGAACAGGGTTTTCAAGATATTCAGAAGCTTTTTCGAGTTTTCGATTCTCTTCGTCCAAAAAAGCCGCAGCGTCAATTTTCGCCTGCTCCAAAGCCTTTTTAGAATCATATGGCGAATCAGAATCATCTTTTTTTGACCAATAGCGGAACAAAGTGTTTCTCCGAGGCGAATCCGGCTGCAAAAAGCCTTCAAGCTCGCTTTCTTCAAGCTCAAAACCAATGTCTTTTTCCTGATTTTTATAAACCGGATTTGAAGAAAAACCTTCGCGGCCGTTTATTTTCTGCGAAGCTTCGCCATCACGTCCAAAAACAACAAGCGAATTCCAGCAACGGGCAGGAACAAAAATTCCGGTTTTAGGAGCGTTTTCGCTAAAAAGAATTCCGTGAGTATCCAAAACCGTGTAATTTATTCCGTAAGAGCGGAGAGTTCTTTCAATTCCCTTTGCGTAACCCATATATGGAAGCCAAAAACCGTCAGGAGCGCGGCCAAAAAAGTGCCTGTGCGACATAATTCCAGTTTCAACCTGAGCGTTCAAAACTTCAGGCATATCGGCATAATGCGGCAAAAAAGCGTGAGTTCCGCACGAAGCAAGAATTTCAATTCTTCCGCGCTTTGCAAAGCCAGCAAACTGCTTTAAAAGGTTGCACTCGTATTTTTCAACAAAATCCTTTCTAGTCTGAACAATTTTTTCGAGCTGTTCTTCAGCGTTTTTTAAAAGCTCTGGACAAGAGGCAAGTCTTTTTTTTTCTTTTTGGCCAAGACCAATGCAACGGTCAAGCCATTCAACATACTGACTCTGCAACACCTCGTCATCCAACATCGAGCACAAGACCGGAGACAAAACAATTGAAAATTTTGAATCGATATTTTCGGCCTCAAGTTTATTAAGCAGGTTTACAAGCGGAACATAAGTCTGGCTCAACGCACCAAAAAAAATATCATTTTCCGCCCCAGGAAGCTCACCTTCCTTACAGACATGACGGACATAAGGCTGATGCGCAACGACAACGATTGAAAGATTTTTTTCTGACATTTTTAACTCCAGCTCCGTTAATTATAAAAACGACTGACGATGATTTTCAAAATGGGCATTTAAAAGACCTTTCATATTAGAAAGCTCAACCAATTCTCCAACATCAAGCTCCCGCCCAGGAAGCGAATTCAAAATCGGAGAACCTTTCGGAAGCTCAATTTTTCTGGAAACAGCGAGATTTTCGTCATCCTTGCCACCGCTGTACTGAGCAACCAAATCAAGGCGCACAAAATTTTTCCCCGGCGACAAAAGAACATACTGCTGCCTGTCCGAAATTCCGAGCTGAACATCAAAAGACTCAGCAGGCTTTTCGTCATCGGCATTCTCCCAAAAGGAAACACGAAGACAAAGTGATTTAAAAGAAAAATCAGAATTAAGACGGGCAATGTCCGCCGCCGAAATATCCCAGTAAACAAAAACCCATGCAGGATTTCGCAAAACTGCGCAAATTTCCGTTTCATTGTAAGTTTCAGGCAGCGCTTCTTTTTTTTCAAGAGCTTCGGCTTCACCTTCAACCTCAGAAATATCTTCGTTTTCAGACTCTGACTGCAATTCTTCGGCAGTTTCCAAAAGTTCCCTGATAACAAAGCTTCTATTCAGATTTTCCGGTATGTCAATACCAAATTCATCAGCAAGCGAGAGCAAATCCGCAGTTGACAAAGTAGCCAAGTGCGAAAGCGTAATATTTTTAGTTTCCATAATTTTAACTGCTTCCATAATCTTAAAAAAAATAGTTTAAGTCAATTAAAAGCGCAAAATTCCAGACTTAATTGAGCAAATCCGGCCTTTTTTGCGCAAAATTTTGAATTTGGGAGCGCATTTTTTGTAAAAAAAATATTTTTTCAACAAAAATTGGCAAGCAGCCTCAAAAACCGGCTTTTCGCAGTTCCGCTTCCGCTTCATTCGGCAAATGCCGAACGCTGCGCGCTGCTGCAATCCGGGCTGCATTCCCCTTCAATTCGTGCTTCCCCTTTTCCTAAAAGTTTTTTTTTACTAAAATTACAGCATTATGATAAACGAAATCAAAAAAGCAATTCTTTCAGGCATCCTTATTTCAATCGGCGGATGCGTTTACATGGCAAGCGTAACGGCAGGACTAAAATGGTTCGGCGCTCTTCTTTTTTGCGGCGGACTTTTTGCAATCTGCATCTACGGATTCAACCTTTACACAGGAAAAGTCGGTTATCTGGCTTACAATTTTAAAGACAAAAAAGCTTGGGAACTCGTAATTGTAACCTGTTTTTTTAACCAGCTCACAACATTCTTAATCGGAATCGCAGTCGGAAAATATTTTCCTTCAATTCAGGAAGCGGCGGCAAAAGCATATTCAGCAAAACTAGCCGCTCCTCTTGCAAAGCTGTTTATTTCCGGCATTTTCTGCGGAATTTTAATGTTTCTTTCGGTAGACACCTGGAAAAACGGCCATAAACTCGGACTTTTTATCTACGTGCCGGTGTTCATAATCGCAGGATTTGACCACTCAGTAGCAAATTCGTTCTACAACGGAGCCGCCTTTGGACCAGAAACCTTCACCCTCAAAAACGCAGCCGTAGTCGCCACAGTAACCATAGCAAACGGACTAGGCGGCTGGATATTTCCGCTTTTAACAAAACCCGCACGTCCGTGAGCTGACAAAAGCTTTGCTTTTGCCGGTTAGCTGTCTTTATGCGCCATCCGTGGCGCCATTTTTTCAAAAAGACAATTTCTGTTTTTACAAACATCTGGCAAAAAGCGCACATCCTTGAACGCGTTACAAAGTACAACCAGCTACTGCACATTGACAGCAAAAAATTCCTATCCTATAATTTTTGAAGTTTGCGTTGCAAACATTCTTATCTTTTTATCAAGAAAATGTTTTTAAAGTATTGTAGCGGTCATTGAGTTTATCGAAATGACCCGAACATTTTTCTATTTTACAGGAATATTTTAATGAAAAATTACCGTAAACATCTTACCCCCCCCACCAGTCGCGCGTGTAGTTTTAGCGTGCGTTTTTGCACTCTCGCTTTTTGGTTGCAAGATAACTACCAGCGAGCCCGACAAATTTACCGTTGCATTTGACGCAAACGGCGGAAGCGGCACAATCGAAAGCATTACAAAAACAGAAAACGAGGAATTCGAGCTTCCGGCAAACACATTTACAAGAACCGGCTATACCTTTTCCGGCTGGAGCACAGACAAAATCACGAATGAATCCAGCAAATCCTACAAAGACAAAGAAAAAATCACGCTGACAGAAGATTTGACGCTGTACGCACAGTGGAAGGAAAATCCGTCTTATTCTATAAACTACAACTTGAATGAAGGGACAAATCCAGAAGACGCAAGAACATCGTATAGACAAGATGAAACTGTTGTCTTGCCTGTTCCAACACGTGAATTCTATGATTTTGCAGGCTGGTATTTAACGCAGGATTTTTCAGACGAAGCGATTACAGGCTGGAATGCAGGTGAAAAAACAGGAAACATCACACTTTACGCAAAGTGGACTGTAAAAGCGGAAAATGTGGTGAATGTAATAAACAGTCTTACAGAAGGAACCTATAACATTTGTGTTGTTGGAAAAATTGATGAAGATACAGTAAAAAGTATAGGTATAGCATTATATTCAAATGAAAATGTAAAGGTCAATCTTGATTTAAGCGGAACAACTGGACTTGAAAGTATTCCAGAATTTGCGTTTCTTGAATGTACAGGTTTGACAAATATAGAAATTCCAGAAAGTGTCACTCATATTGATTGGGATGCGTTTCGGGAATGCATAGGTTTGACGGATATAAAAATTCCGGCAAGTGTCACGATTATTGAGAAAAATGCATTTTTTGGCTGTAGAAGTTTGACAAATATTGAAATTCCAACAACTGTCACAAGTATTGGCTGTTGGGCATTTTTTGACTGCACAAACCTTACTACAGTAAACTATATGGGCACAATAGAACAGTGGAAGTCTATATCTTTTGACAGTGGCAATGCGGACTTGACTTCCGCCAAATTCATCTGCACAGACGGTACAATAAACGGCGACTAAACTTGTCATTATCGGGCTTGANNAAGATTGCTAAACGAGTTTGCCATGCAAACATCGCCGTGTCAAAATCACCAATATGCACAGTGCTCATTTCGACGCGCTCAATGAGCACTGTTGTTTTTGTCTTCAAATGCTGGCCTCATCAAGTCTATTTCGGATTTTGTGCAGCCGTTTTGTTTTGCGACTTTCTGCCAGTTGCCTTCTATTATTTTAGAGATTCTTGTAACATTGTCTTTTGCTTTTGAAGCGGTAAGATTGTAGTATTTTGCGGTGTCTAAAGCCAAAGAAATTCTTTTTAGGTTGTTGTTTTCTGTAATGTTCAAGGAAAGTTGTTTTCCTCTTGGATTCGGATTTACATCAAATAACGGAGATAGCTTCCAGCCATTTTCTGTAAGTATAAAATCGTGATTTCTTAAATGGTCATCTGTATTTGAAACTAATATAGAAAATACAATTCTGTTCCAAAGTTCCTCTAAATCTTTGTCCGGCTGTATGCTGTATGTTTTTATAAAATCAGCCATCTCTAAATAACTTGAGCCATCCTCGTAGTTTGCTCCATCTATTTTGCCCAATAAGGTCAGGGCTGAGGCGCAATGTATTCTTTTGCAATTTTTATTGTTATATTGCCGGTCAAATCGTTTTGTAAGAAATGTGCTGCCCTTTTCAGAAAAATCTTTTAACATTGTTTCTGGTGCATCAAGTCCAGAAAGTTTTGCAAGGTCAATTGCCGTTTTTTCCCATGCTCCGATGTTGTAGTCGTCGTGGTTTGAAGGAAATTTTGCAATCCATAGCTGCCCCAGTTCATCTTTTACTGTGGCTTTGGGTCTGGCTCCACCTAATGAAGAGCCTGGTTCTAAAAGTATTTGAAGCCATTTGTCATCTTGCAGGTGTGATTTTTCAAATTCTATTGATGCCTGCTCCAGCTTTCGCAAAGTTTCTAAAGGCGGCACATTATACAAGTCTGTCTCAGAGATAAAGTTTTGTGAGTCAGCATATTTGAACCGCAGTCCTCCCATTCTTGACTCATCATTTACGCCAATCAAGAAATCCAGTTCGGTTAATTCCCGTGCATCCCGGTTTTCTTTTATTGCGAGTATTTCTTCTTTTCTCTTTAAGAGTTTTCTTCCCCATCTGTCAGGAAGGCAGTCCGACAAGAATCCCCAGATTTTTTTGTCGGCTGGCACAAATTGCCGTCCTTTTG
>NZ_DLLH01000020.1:3901-4413 GCF_002476655.1 Treponema sp. UBA7567 | reverse complement strand
AATTTGATTTTCACTTTCAATCCAGTCAGCGTATATGTTTATTTTATTTTCTTCTTTCACTGTTTTTTCCCTTTGTTTTTGGAGCGCGTTTTTTAGGAAGCAGTTCTAAATCCTGAAAAGTTTTGCCCAGCACGTCATCTTTTGCAAGAAGGGTTATATCATCCTTTAAGCCTAGTGCGCATAAAACAGACACGTAAGCTCCGAACGAAACAGAAGGCTCTCCGTTTTCGATTGCCCATAACGTGGCTCGGCTTATGCCCGCTCTTTCCGAGACAAGCTGAACGGAAAGTTTCCGGCGCAGGCGTGCAAGCTTTATCTGTTCGCCGATGGTCCTTAGCTTTTTTAATATAAGTGGAGACAACGTTACTGTTCTTTTTGCCATAATGTTTAATATTATAGACAGTATTTGATAATTGTCAAATATATTAAACATTATACCATTATTGTTATAAAGCAAATGTTTTTGATTGAGCGTTGATTTTTTATATTACAAGGGGATGTCTAATAAGTTC
>NZ_DLLH01000020.1:0-3842 GCF_002476655.1 Treponema sp. UBA7567 | reverse complement strand
GATACTTTTGGGACATCCCCTGTAATTTTATAAAACTTGCTTTAAGAACTTTCACAATTTCCAAACTGTCAGTTTTGACGGTTTGAAAAAGCGGATTGTCAAGAAAACTGCTTATTCATACACCAAAGACGGGTTGCCGTCCACAATCTTCCATTCAAGGTATTTTTCTGTTTCGGTGGAATTGGCTGTAACCCAAGCGTTCAATTTTGTAATAAGCTCATCTGATGGTGAATCAAACGAAAAAGTAGTATTAACAGCTACTCTGTTACCCACCGCACGATTTGCACTGCCTTTTAGATAATAAGCTTTTTTAATATACTCATCACTCCAATTATACCCTGCAATTGCACCTACTCGATCATCAGAAGATCCAGTAATCTGACCGACATTCACACAGTTATCTATGACACCCTTGTAATTATAACCAGCAATGCCTCCAGCCTCACCAGAACCTGTGTTTTCGATTTCGCCTAAATTGATACAATTCAATATAGAGCCATCTTCAAAAGGTTCACCAGCAATACCACCAACGCAGTTCGTCCCAGCAACCTTTCCATTATTTATACAATTTTTTATTTTGCCACCCTCTTGTAACTGAATAACAATTCCTCCTACAGAATCTGTTGCAGAAATCATTGCATTATTTTTACAGTTTTCAATAATTCCGTTTTTTAAATAACTAGCAATACCTGCTTTTAAAAATTTTCCTTCTGAAATAACATTCTTAATTTCTCCTCCTTCTACGAAACAAAAAATAGAATCTAGTTCAACATTTGAAGTTATTGTATTTCCATTTCCATCAAAAGTTCCTTCAAATTTTTTTGCACCATCACTAGTCATAAAACCAATCATAGAATCAATCGTCACATTATCCTGTAATGTAAATGTAACTCCCTCCATATTATTTCCGGCATTGACCCAGTCTGCTAGAGATTTCATCTCATCACCAGTTGAAACCGTAAGTTTTGGATATATACTAAAATCCGGCGCAGACGAAAGACTTGAAATCGCAGTCGGCTTTGAAAGGTAACCTGAGCCTGTTATAAACCATTCATCAGAATCATCATTTCCTGTTACGCAGAATTTTTCATAATCATCAGAAGTAATTGTATAAGAATCACTTTGGAAAAACTCTTTTTCGACAGCATATTCTTCCGGCGTGATTCTTGCGGTGTATTTCTGGTTTCCGGCGGCATCGTTATTTCCCGGAGCAAGCGTGCCTGTGATTGTAATTTTTTGTTGTACAGATTGTTCACTTATTCCAAGATAAATATCATTGCAATCTTTTTCTACATCAATAACAGCACTTCCGCTAAGTTCTATTTTTCCGCCAGCTTTTAAATAAATTGCACCGCCCAGCTTGCTACCAATTCCATTTTCGTCAGTTGCTTTGTTTCCAGAAAGCAATCCGCCTTTCATTATGAACGCTGCCTTTCCGCCTGTGCCGTGGTCTATATGAACAGCTCCGCCGCATCCGCCGCTTTTTGCCATGTTTCCGCTTATCTCGCCGCCATTCATAGTGAATGTGCTGTAATTTGACTGTGCCCCCCAAAGGAACATCGCTCCGCCACCGTCTCCAGAACCGTTTCCTAATGAATAATTTTCAGAGACTTTGCCTGCGTTCATCACAAAATCGGCATTATTAGCACCGTAAAACGCCCCTCCACGGTTAGCACTATTTTTTTCTATAAGAACGTCGCCATTAGAATTATTTTCTTCACCAATTTTTACAGTAATTCTTGAATTTTCATTATTAGCATAAATCGCGCCGCCGTTTCCGCCAGCTTCATTCCCACTTATTTTACAGACAGATAATTCAGCTTCACCTTTATAAGCAAAAATCCCGGCACCATCAGTTTCTGCTTTATTATCATGGATAGAACCTCCTTTCATAACAAGTTTTTTTTCAAAATGGATTCCTGAGCCACTTTTCGCAGCTTGATTTTTAAATATTTCAACATTTTCAGATATAGTTAAATCACCGCATGCAAAAATTCCAGCGCCACGACCTGTACAACCTTCAGCAGAAGTAAAATCGGCTCTGTTATAACAAATCTTTGCTGTGCCAGAAATATTCAGCACAGAATAGCTGGAAGTGCTAGCATCCGCCCCATCCGCGATGATTCCGCCACCCATTCTTGAAAAATTCCAACCTATAACACCGCCACTCATATTGAAAATTCCATTCGGGCTTACATAAACTCCACCGCCATAAGAACTTGTATAATTTTTGCAAATATAAACGCCTTCAGACATATTTACTGTTCCGCTCTGAATATAAAGCCCTGCACCAGCTCTTGAATAACTAGTGTCCGTAGCCTTGTTTCCGTAATCCGAACTTGTTGCAACTTTTGAAATATCGTTTGCGTCAGGGTCAAGTTTTTCGCCGATTATTGCGCCGCTTTCAAGGTTCAAAGTGCCAGCTTGCATATAAATTCCACCGCCAAATTCGGCAGAATTTTTGTTTACCGTTGTGCCGGAAATCGTTTTTTCTCCGTCGCCAAAATATATTCCGCCTCCATTAGCGGTTGCCGAATTATTTAGAATTTCCGAATCCGAAATTGTCACTTTTCCGTCAGCATTTATTCCGCCGCCGTTGCTTGAACTTTTATTGTAAGTGACGCTTGTATTTTCAAGCACAAGCTCTTTGCCGCTGAAACTGATTCCGCCGCCTGCATTGTTCGACTTGTTTTTTGTGACAGTACATTTTTTTAGAGTAAGACTGCCTTTTGCGTAAATTCCTCCACCGGTCGCACTTCTTGAGCCGCCTGTAATCGTCAGATTTTCAAGAGTGATATTGGCATTACTTGCATTTACGGTAAGGACATTTCCGTTTAGGCTTCCGTCCTTCTGATTCGCATCCAAAACGGCTTTTGAATCTTGAGAAAAGCCTTTTATTGTTAAATCAAGCTTATTTGAAGAGCTTATATAAATAAAACTTTTATCGTTAATGGCAGAATCCGTTGTAAAATCATCACCTGAATCCGCCGTCACCGTTCCGTCCACATAAATCGTGTATTTTTTGGAAGTATCGCCGGCCGCGGCAATTTTATCCACCGCCTTCTGGACTGTCGCAAACGGATTTGTCATTGAGCCGTCGCCGCCGTTCACATTGGTTATGGTCGGAATTGAACTGCCAAAATGTGCTTCGTTGTAAAAGACCAGTTTTCCGTCTATTTCGCCAGAAGCCGCATCCGAGCCAAGCACATAAAGCTCCGTAAAGTCGTATTTTGTAAGCTCCAAGGCGGAAGGCGTGAAAACTCCGTCCGCTCCTGTTGTTCCAATTTTTTTTCCGTCAACAAACCAGCAGTCGCTCGTCATTCCAGAATAAACGGAAATTTGCTGAACTGCAAAATTCACCGCAACCTCATTTACGGAAGAAAAATCTGTTGTGCTTTTGTAGAATTTCATTATTGCAAGATATGTTCCGGCAGGCGCGTTTTCCGCAGAAAGCATGGCTGCACTTCCGGAAACCGAGATTTCAAATCCGTAGTTGTTTCCACTGGAATCGGAAACACCGTCTTTTGTGACATTGACTTTGGCAGCCGCAATTCCAAGCACAGAATCAAAAGAAAGCGGAAGATTTACAGAACCTGTTCCGGAAGTTTCCTGCGGCTTAAGTTCTATATTCAAGCTTGAAGACAAAGATTTTTGACCGGCAGAAAGTGTAAATGTTGTGCTTCCCTGTGCAAAAGCCGAATTTTTTACAGCAGAAATTTGACTTTCGGTTTGCTTTGGGCAAGCGTAAAGAGTAAGAGTGTATAAAGATGTTTCCTGGGGAACGCAAAAAACAAAGCGAATTTCGTCGGAATAATTGTTTTTAATGACAACGGCTGTTTCAC
>NZ_DLLH01000049.1:84373-114055 GCF_002476655.1 Treponema sp. UBA7567 | reverse complement strand
TTGTCCGAAAGGACAAGGGCGATCGCTTTAGCGAACAGTAAAAAATCCCTTGTCCGAAAGGAAATAAAATAGATATTTTAGAGTTTTTCGGAAAACTAATTCAAAATTTTACAACAAAATTTTAAAATGTCGTAAAAGTTCAAATAACTGTTTGTTTTACATTTTCCTTTTATACGATTATAAACTAACAGATATTTTTATAACAAAAAAATATCTGCAAAAGTAGGAGGAATTTAAAATGAAAAAAAGTTTTTTTAAGACTGCAATTTTCGCAATGGCCGCTGCGGCATTGATTTTTGCAGGCTGTAGTTCAGATTTCGGGGGGGGGCGACGATTATCCAGAAATTACAGGGGTAAAAATTTCTGGAATCCCGGAAAGCGCTGTTTCCGAGCCGGTTGAGCTAAAAGCAGACGTAAATGGCAATAATCTCGAAGGAGCCGGAATTGAATACAGTTGGGAAGTTACAGAAGGAAGCGGTTACGCTTCTTTTGAAAATTCAGATTCAGAAAGTTCAAAACTCGTTCCAAACTGCGCTGCGGAAGAAAAAGAAGTAAAAATTAAAGTTACCGCAAACCTAAAAGGCACAGAAAATAAAAAATCTTCAGAAGAATACTCCGTAAAAATTGCGGCAAAAAAAGAATCAGGCGAAAGTGGTTCGACAGGCGGAAGCTCAGAAGGCGGCTCAGGTTCAGAAGGCGGCTCAACAGGCGGAAGCGATGGGGACACAACCGAAAAAGGAAGCGTTTCTGTAACAGTGAATGTTGACGGTTCTATTAGCTGCGCAAAATGCGGAAAAACTTATTACTTCAAGTCACAGGCTGAAAACTGCGGGCATTACAAGTGTAAAACTTGCGGCTCTGTTTATTATTCTGAATCAGAATTGAATGCCTGCGCTTCGCACGTTACGGTAATTTTTAAAGACAGCGACGAAAACGGAAACGAAACTGTTACAAAGGTAATCAAATCGGGAAATACTGTTGTTCCTCCAAGCTGGGAAAAAGAAAATTTTGCGCTTATCTGGATTGATGAAAACGGAAATGAAGCCGATTTTGACGATTCAATTTCTCTTTCAGACGGCGAAACTGAAAAAACAGTAACATTCACGGCAAAATGGTCAACAACATACACTGTAACATTCAAAGACGAAAGCGGAGCAAATGCCGATGTGACCGTTGATGTAATCTCAGGTGAAGTTGTTGGAAACGTTCCTGCATGGACAAGAGAGCATTTTACATTGAGCGGCTGGACTTCAAGCGTTGATGGTGTATCAGTAGATTCTGCAGTTACAAGCGACGTAATGTTTACGGCAAACTGGACAGAAGATGCAAAATATACGGTAAAATTTGTGGATTCAGAAGGCGGGAACGCTGAAGAAACACAGACAGTTTATGAGGGCGAAAAATCGAATGTTCCAGCTTGGACAAAAGAAAACTACAGCCTTTCTTGGAGTAGCGATGTTGAAGGCATAACAACAGATTCAGCAATTACAAGCGATGTGACATTTACAGCAAACTGGACAGAAAAGCCAAAATGCTCAAACTGCGGAACTCATTATGATACTGAGGAAGATGTTGAAAAATGTTCTGTTAAGAATGGTTGCAAAGGATTTGTTGCAGTAAATGCAGGAGAATATAATCTTTCATCAAAAGGAGGGGTGTTTGCTAAGCAAGATGCTGGTGCAACTCAGACTGTTTCAGGAATCACAGTGACTTGTAAAATTGATTCTGCTGGTGCTAACTTGAAAACTAATGGTGGCGAAGTTTCGTTTGCAATTGCGTCTGCAATGACTTTGAAATTTACGGATTCAAATAAAAAAGGCGTAATAATTTCAACTTCTGACGGATATGTCGGAGCTGAAGGTAAAACAACTTCTGAAAAACTTGGTGCTGATGGAGCTGAGGTTTCTGTTACATTGGGGGCTGGTTCGTACAGTATTGCTGGAGCAACAAGTTCAAGTGCAAAGATTGCAACTCTTACTTTTGCAGCAATTGAATAAATCAAAAACTTGGCTAGAATCAGCGTACATTGCTGTGACGCTAGCCAACTTTACACAAAGTCAGCGAACGTCACCATGACGATTGCTGATTTTGTATAAAAACGTGAAACGTCACCATGACGTTTCTTAATCTTGGCTAGAGTTGGCGAACGTCATAATGACGATAGCCAACATAAGGCTAAAACACAAAACGTCACCATGACGTTTTGAGAATTTAGACAAAAACGGAAAACGTTATTTTGACGCAGGCCGTTCAAGGACAATTTCGGGGTGCGTCAAATTGTGAACGCGTTAGGGGGTGTAGGGGCGCGCAGCGTTGCGTAGCAATGCAACCCCGGAACACCCGACCGCCGCTTGCGGCGGGAACGCCCGAAGAAAATAAAAAAGATATTGTTGGAGAATTAAATGAAAAGATTTTCTGGAGCCATAAAAAAAATAGCATCGCTTGCAATGACGGCGCTGGTTGCGTTCGGAGCGGCTGGCTGCTCGGTTCTTGGAAGCGAGGAATCTTCTAGTGCTGGCGATGGATATGGAAGTGTTTCAATAAGTTTTAGCCATGCCCGTGCGGTAAGCTACGATTCTTATTCAGACATTACGCTTTTCTACAAGGCATCTGGAGCAAGTGGCTTTACTAAGGCTGCAAGCTGGGCTAGCGAAAGCGAACTGAGCGCGGTAAGTATTCCAGTCGGCGTTTACACTTTCAAATTGACAGCAACTGTTGCAATGAGCGACTCTGAGCTTGGCTTGAGCGAGTCTGCTGCAATGTCTGGAGAGGCTAGCGCGGCTATCGAAAACGGAAAAACAACGGAAATTTCTTTCACGTTGAAAAGAAGTGATTCAAGCAGCGACGACAGTAATCTTGATGTTGATACTGACGCAGACGTTACGAATGCGACTGTAAAAATTGTAAAGAGCGAAGGCTGGCTGAATTCTGCTTATGTTGTCTTCAATCAAATTAGCGGAGCGACTTACACTGTGAAAGTTGACGGAACGCAAATCGATAACGAGCTTATCCGTTTTTATGATACTTACAACTATTATGAAAAGAGCGAGGACTCAAATCTTGCTGTCTCTTATTCAAAGAAAACTTTGAGCAATGTTGTGCGTGCTGACGCGCTTGGGCTTGCTGCTGGAAGCCATACAATTTCTGTAAGTGTTGACGGCGGAAAAACAGAGTCAACTGCTACAATGACTGTTCTTGATAACGACCGTTCAGGATTTGCGTTTACGGACGGGGCGGTTCCTGGCGCATACAGTCTTGACGGAACATTGAAAAATGGCGCAGTTGTAATTTATCTTACAGAGGAAAACAAAAAGACTGTTACCGCGACAATCGGCGGAAAGGAGTATACAGGAATTGCCGATATTACTCAGGCAATAAAGACTAAAAACACGGGAACAACTCCTGTTGATATCCGCATTATTGGAAAACTCACGCTTGACGGTCTTTCCTGCTCTGATATGTCAAGCGCATATGCTCTTGGTGTGAAAGAAGCTAATTATGTGACGATTGAGGGCGTTGGAGATGATGCGACTATGGTGGCTGGAGTTGCGGCATTCACTTCAGACTATATTGAAATTAAAAATCTTGGCCTTATGAAATGGGGCGGCGGAAAAGACGGAGACGGAGTTTCGCTTAAGAAAAGCACTTATGTCTGGGTTCATAACAATGACTTTTTCTATGGAGACGCTGGAAGCGATGCTGACCAGGTTAAGGGCGACGGTTCAATGGACTTGAAAGACAATTCTCAGCACGTGACAATTTCATATAACCACTTCTGGGACAGCGGAAAAATGTCTCTCTGCGGAATGAAATCTGAAAGCGCCCCGAACTATATTACTTATCATCATAACTGGTTTGACCATTCAGATTCTCGCCACCCGAGAATTAGAACAATGTCTGTCCATGTTTACAACAATTACTTTGACGGAAATGCGAAGTATGGCGTTGGCGTAACTTCAGGCGGAAACGCTTTTGTTGAAGGGAACTTCTTCCGCAATGCGCATGACCCGATGATGATTTCTAAACAGGGAACAGACGCGCGTGGCTCTGGAACTTTCTCTGGCGAAGAGGGCGGCGGAATAAAATCTTATAACAATAAATTCGAACAGAACAATACAAATGGCGTTTCGTTCCAGTTCATAACAAACAAGTATGACTACACAAACAATCAGGAGCTTGGCGAATACAAAGAGTGGACTGAAACTATTGGAACAGAAAATTCTGACGGAACTTGGACTATTTATGATTCTGCTGTTACAGACTCTACAGACACAATCGCCTCAAATTCTCTGATTGCGATAGAAGATGCGGCAAAGAAAGGCGCTTACTATCAAGGCTCAAAAGGAAAGACGATGTTCTATCTTGATGTTCCTGCGAATACAACGAAAGTTGTTTTGAAAGCTAAAACAGGCTCTTCAACATCAGGAGCTACAACAACTGTAAGCGTTGACGGCACAAAGAGCAATTCAATTTCAAACACATCTTACACAGATGTTGAAATTGCTGTTTCTGTGACAAAGGACAGCACTATTGCTGTTGTGAATTCTGGTTCTAATTCGCTTAATATCTCTGAAATCAAGGTGATTGCTTCAACGGGATGGAAAACAACGCTTTCAAGCGGGGCTGATATGTCTAATATTGATGCTTACGAAGTTGACGAGCGAAGCGAGACTGTTCCGGCAACTGTTCTCTCAAAATCTGGAAACCATGCTTATTCAAATTTTGATACAACTTTAGGCGATGCAGGTCTTGGTCTTACAAACCTGCCGACATCTCCTGATGTTGCAAAGGCTTCAGTTCTTGAATTTGCCGGACGGCATAATCCTGATTTTGCATGGACATTTGACAATTCAACTGATGATGCGAGCTACGCCGTAAATGAAGAATTGAATTCTGCATTGCTTGTCCATACAACAGGCGTAACAAAAATCGGACAGTAATCCGTAAAAAAAACAATTGATGTAAAAAAACTCCGCCGGGCGTTTGCCTGGCGGAGTTTTTTTTGCGTTTTTTTAATCTTTATTTTTCTAAAAAAAATGCTGGCGATTTACAGACAATTTCTATTACTTCCATATTTCCGCGTTTTTATGTAAAATGCTTTCTATGAAAACTGTAGACGAGACAACTCTTTCAAATTTGCTGCAGCTCAGCCGCCTTTCTCCTGAAAGCACTGACATGGCAACACTTAAAAAACAAGTGGACGAAATCGTTGGATATTTTGACATTCTTTCCAAATATGACGACTCCGAGAATCCTTATGACGCTTATCCTTCAACCGAGGCTGAAAAGCTCCGCGAGGACGAGATTGTTCCGGGGCTTGATATTCCATCTCTCAAGCAGACAACCGACAAATTTATGGACGGATATTATCAGGTTCCTAAAGTTCTTGGCGAGGGAGCGTAAAAAGCAAGAAATTTTGAAAACAGGGAAGGGGAAAAGCCTTTCCCCTGCGTCACACTTCGTTGTGCCGCCCCCCTTTCTCCTAAGGGCTGCGCCCTTAAAATCCTGCTTTTAAATCTTCATAAGGTGAAAATATGTTTTATACAATAGAAGAAACTGTAAAAGCCTTGAAATCCGGCGAGACAACTTCTGCCGCGCTTGTTAAGGCTTCTGTTGATACTTTTGAAAATGACAAAAAATCTGAAAAGCCGCTGAACGCTTTTCTTGAAATTTACGACGACGTTGTTGAAAAGGCGAACGCTGCTGACGCGGAAATTGCAGAGGCAAGAAAAAACGGCACAGTCGGAAAACTTTTTGAGGAAAAGCCGCTTCTTGGCGTTCCTTTTGCCGTAAAAGACAACATTTCCGTAAAAGGAAAATCTCTTACCTGCTCGTCAAAAATTCTGCAGGGATACCGTGCGCCTTACAACGCGACTGTAATCGCGCGGCTTTTGGACGCCGGTGCAATTCCGCTTGGAAGATGCAATCAGGACGAATTCGCGATGGGCTCTTCAACCGAATATTCAATTTACGGGCCTACAAGAAATCCTATAAATCGCGACTATGTTTCAGGCGGCTCTTCCGGCGGCTCAACTGCCGCTGTTGCCGCAAACCAGGCTCTTTTCGGTCTTGGAACTGAAACCGGCGGTTCTGTCCGCTTGCCTGCTTCTTACTGCGGAGTTTACGGCTTAAAGCCGACTTACGGAGTTTTGAGCCGCTGGGGCGTTGTCGCTTACGGCTCTTCCCTCGATCAGGTTGGAATTATCGGGCATTCTCCAAAAGACATTGCGCTTCCGCTTTCTTTGATGTCCGGCGTTGATTTTTACGATGACACTTCTGCTGACTTGCCTTCTTCTGGCGAGCTGAAAAATCTGAAGGCGATTGATGTCTCTAAATTGAAGATTGCCGTTCCTAAGCAGTTTGAGGAATCAAAAGGAATGGACGCTGACGTTGCGAAAGTTTTTGCAGAAGTGAAATCTTGGTTTTCTTCAAAAGGCGCGAAAATCGAGACTGTTGACCTTCCGATTCTTGACGCTTCAATCGCGTCTTATTACGTGATTGCGCTTTCCGAGGCTGCTTCAAACCTCAGCCGTTTTGACGGAATCCGTTACGGAAACCGCGTTGACAATGAGAAAGGCTACGACCAGCTTTACATCGATACCCGCTCAAACGGATTCGGGCCTGAGGTAAAGCGAAGAATCATAATCGGAAACTACGTGCTTTCAGAGCAGTTTTCAGGCGACACTTACAAAAAAGGAATGAGCGTGCGCGCGAGAATTCAGCGTGAAGTTGCTTCTCTGTTTGAGAAATACGACTTGATTCTCTGCCCGACTTGCCCGACAGCCTCGTTCAAGCTCGGCTCAAAAGTTGACGACCCTCTCGAAATGTACTTGAGCGACTTGTTCACGACTTTTGTGAACTTGGCGAGAATTCCTTCAATTTCTGTTCCGGCAGGATTTACTTCAAAGGAAAACAAGAATGCTTCGTGCATGCCGGTTGGAATTCAGTTTGCAGGAAAAATGTTCGACGAGCTGAAGATTCTTCAGACCGCGCAGGCGTGGGAAGAAGACCACAAAAACTGCGGAATTCCGGTTCAAAAGTAAAACTCGGATTTTGCGTTAGGGCGTGTAGTGGCGGCGGAGCCGTTGCGGAACGGAGCCTTGCGAAGTGAGAGCAATGGAGCACTGATGTGCGGAACCACGAAAGGCCCGACCCGAACGAAAGTGAGGGGAACGCCCAGAAAAGTTGGAGAAAATTATGGCAATTGATAAATATGAAATCGTAATCGGCTGTGAGATTCACACGCAGCTTCTTACAAAAACAAAGGCTTTTTGCGCCTGCGAGAACAAATACGGCGGAATGCCGAACACGCGAGTCTGCCCGGTTTGTCTTGGCTTGCCGGGAGCTATGCCGCGCATTTCAAAAGGCTATGTGGAGCTTGGGGCGGTTGCCGGGCTTGCTTTGAACTGCAATATCGCGCGCTTTACGAAATTTGACCGCAAGCATTATTTTTATCCTGACCTTGCGAAAGGCTATCAGATTACGCAGTACGATATTCCGCTTTGCGCAGACGGACACGTTGACTTGCCGCTTTCGCATTATTCAAAGGACGAGCAGGAAGGCGGAGCAAAATTCCGGCCGAACAATTTTAAGGGCGAGAACTGCATTGTTGAGAACGAGGGCAAAAAATACCGCCGCGTGAGAATCGAGAGAATCCATCTTGAGGAAGACGTAGGAAAATCGCTTCACTTGCCGGGAAAACATTCCTATATCGACTACAACCGCTCGGGAACTCCGTTGATTGAGATTGTTACAAAGCCTGACATGACTTCTCCTGACGAGGCCGCGCTTTTTATGCAGACTGTTCAGGAAATTTTGCGCTATGTGAAAGTTACAAACGGAAACCTTGAGGAAGGAAATATGCGCTGCGATGCTAACATCAACCTCAATGTCTGGGAGGACGGAAAGCTTTACCATACTCCTATTTCCGAAATCAAGAACCTTAACTCTTTCAAGTCAATCCGCGAGGCGTGCGCTTACGAGGCGAAAAGGCAGCTCAAGGAATTTGAGGAAGACCGCCAGGAATTCAATCCGGGCTACAAGAACACGATGAACTGGGACGAGGACAAGGGCGTTACGCAGATTATGCGTACAAAGAATTCGTTCGTTGACTACCGATTTGTCGTTGAGCCGGACATCAAGCCGTTCAAGGTGAACGAGGAGCTGATTTCGCGCGCGGAAAGCAGAGTCGGCGAGCTTCCTGAGGCAAAGAGAATCCGATTGCAGAAGCAGTTCGGTCTTTCTGATTTTGATGTTGAGACTTTGACTTCTTCACGCGAGCTTGCGCTTTGGTTTGAAGAGGCCGCGAAAGGCGCGAAAGACGTTAAAAAAGTTGCGAACTGGATTCTTGCCGAGCTTCTCGCGGTTCTTAACGAGCAGCGAAAGACAATCAGCGAGGTGAATATCACTCCGAAGCACATAACCGAGCTTGTGAACGCGATTGCGGACAAGAAAATCTCGAACGCGCAGGGAAAGGCCGTTTTTGCGAAAATGCTCGAGACTTCAAAAATGCCGGCTGAGATTATCAAGAAAGAGGGAATGGAGACTGTTTCTGATTCCGGCGCAATCGAGGCGATTGTTGACAAGGTTATCGCTGATAATCCGAAAGCTGTTTCTGACTTTAAGGCCGGAAAGACAAACGTTGTCGGCTGGCTTACAGGCCAGGTGATGAAGGCTTCTAAGGGAAAGGCGAACCCTGGAATCGCGTCGAAACTCGTGGGCGAGAAACTTTCAAAGCTGTAAAAAAAGCAAAATGACAGAAATCAATATTCTTGCAGAGAGCATAAAATCTCGTTTCGGGACTGTAAAAAGAGCGCGCGGAAATTTTCTGTACACAGAAAAGCGCGTTCGTCTTACTGATATGTTTTTGGAAGGCGGCCGGGCTGTTTTGGGCTGGGGAAGCGATTTTTTTAGCGGCTGGACGATTTTTAAGAACATAATAAGCCGCGGTCTTACAGGAAGTTTTGTTACGGATTTTAATGCTGTTTCAAAAAATTCTGGACTTTCAAGACTGAGCCGTGCCGTAAGCGCCTTGCTGAATGATGAAAGAATTGCAGTTATTTGTAATTCAAAAGAAGATGCTCTTAAAAAAAGCCTTGCCATAAGCAAAGACGGAACTTTTGTTTATCGTCCGTGGAATGCGCAGAATATTGACTGGAAAAATGCCGCCTGTGTTTTGATTGCTCCTCCGCTTGCCTGGGCGCAGAATATCTGGATTGTCGCTGTAAAAAGCGAGTTTATTGAAGATTCAAAAATCGATTTTTGTTCTGCTTTTATTCCAGCGGCTTTAGAAGCTGCGGTAACGCGTTCTTTTTATGATTTAATAAAAGCACTTCAGGTTCGCGAAGAAAAAGACTGGTTTAAATACGACAAAGTTTTGACAAAATACTGGACGAGAAAGGGGCCTTGGCTTTTTCCGAAAATTCCGCAGGAAAAATACGAGAACTTTGTTCAGCATTGTCTGGACTGCGATCTTGTCGTAAGCCCATTTTTTTCTGTTCCGAGCATTGTTCCTTTTGGAGCAGATTCTGGAGTTTTTAAAAAGCTGGAAAAATCACCTTTTGACTTTTAAAAATTTTAAGTATGCGGGTAAGAAAAAATGCTTGAAAGCGAAGTGGTTTTTTACATTGTAAAACTTGTTTTTGGCGGAATTACTGCTTTTTTAGCAATTTTGCTTTTGAGCCGGACGCGTGATTCTGTCTGGATTTTTATGGTTTGCGGAGCAATTTTTAGTTACGCAGGCCTTGTTTTTGAGCTTCTCTTAAAAGTTGGAATCATAAGCGAATTTTCTTTAAAAATTTTCAATCTTCCGTTTGTGCCGCTTTTTTTTACGGTAGTTCCAGCAATTTTCTTTATAATTTCTTTTATCTTAAAAATAATCCGTGCGAGAAAATAGGAAAATAAAAATGACAGTGCTTCAATTTTGGAATGAATATTTGGCAAAAACCGGGCAAAAACCACAAGAGGCTGTCTATAACGGCGAGCTTTGTTTTGAAGATTCGGGCTGGACAGGCCAGTCACAGCTAAATCTCGTGCTTGGCGAAAAAAAAACTGCAATCTTTACACCTTTTCCTTCTTTTGAAATAAACCGCGAAAAGCTCCCTGTTGCCGGCGAAGTTTACGTCGTGGAAGATACTCAGGAGAATCCTTGCGCTGTAATCCGCATAAAAGATGTAAAAATAATTCCGTTCAGCCAAATCAGCTGGGAACTTGCGCAGCAGGACGGCGAAGACGAAAATCTTGAAGCCTGGCAGGAAAAAGAGCGTGACTTTTTTGAGGAAGAAGCCGACCTTTGCGGTTTTGATTTTGACGAAGAAATGCCCGTTGTCTGTGAAATTTTCGAATTAGTCTACAAAAAAAATTAAAACTTTTAAAATCCAAAGTTTAAAATCGAATTTCTGTGTGCTATAATTTTATATTAGAAAAGCATTTTTTAATGTTTGGAGGAATTAAATTATGGCAAAAAAAAGTTTTTCTGTTGAAAAGTTGATTATTCAGCTTTCTCTTGGTTTGTTGCTGGCTGTCGGCGGTATTTGGGGCTTGCAGGGCGGCGGAGATTTTGGAATTAACTCTCTAAAAAGCGTGTTTAGCGGCAGCGCAGAAAACATTGCGGTAATTGTTTTTTCAATAATCGAACTTCTTGCAGGAATTTATCTTGTTCTTGAACTTTTTATCGGTAGTCTCGGACAGTTTAAAAGCATTCTGATGCTTATTATTATGATTGTCTGGATTGTTGCAATTGTCTTGAGCGATTTTATCGACGGAAATTTCCACAATTTTATGAAATGGCTCTGGAATTTTGCAGGCCATCTGGTAGTTTTAGGCTCGATTCTTTACTGCAAAAACTAATTTTTTGGGCGCCACCCGCTTTGCGGGTCGGAGTACTGCGGGCTTCGGTGCCCTCGGTGCTTTTGCACCGGCTGCGCCGCCCTCCGTGTTCCTGGCGCTTTTTTATGACTCCAACGCGAGTCGAACGCGCGACCTTCCGCTTAGGAGGCGGATGCTCTATCCAGCTGAGCTACAGAGTCGAATAGACTAATATTAACAAAAAACAAAGATTTTTTCAAATGGTGTATGCTTTTTTCTAAAAGGTATAATAAAGACCGCGCTCTGCAAAACCCGCAAAACCGTCATCTTGAGGTAAAAACTCCCTGTAGTTTTCGCCGTAGTGGCAGAGAAACATTTTTTTTCGCATTTCTGTTGGAAGAGTTAGAAGCTCATTGTAAGAAGAATGAACAGGACTTTCAAAAAAAGTACATTCATGAAAAATACATTCCGGTTTATAAGTCTGTTCAATCCAATCCAGCATTGGACGGTCAAATTTTGTGTCTCCGCTAAAGAAAATTCTGTCATCTATTAAAACTCCGACAGAATAAAAAATTTTGTTCCAGTCTGCATTTGGGCAAAGAATATGCCTTGTTCGTACAAGTTTTAAGTTTATTGAACCTGCATTTGCCTCGTAAACCGGGCGCGGAGTGTTTTTTAATTCAACTGGGCAGATTTGCTTAAAATAATCGTCAAAAGTAAAAAAATTGTCTATTCCTTTTTCCTCGCCGTAAGAGCAGGCTCCGGCCAGGCTTTTTTCCCAAAGAATTTTTTTGTAAAAATCTGGAACAATAAGCGACGGTTTTTGTCTTGTCACATAAAAATTTGTGTATGCGACTTCTTCAAGGCCGCCAATGTGGTCAGAATGTGAGTGTGTCGGCAAAATCGTGCGGATTTTTGTGAGCGGAGTGTTGTATGTTTTTAAGGCGTAAGAAAATAAAGTTCCGCAGTCAATCAAGACATGATCTTTGCCTTTTATTACAAGCAGGTTGTTCTGAAAATCGACTTTGTTAAAAGCGCTTCCAGTTCCGATGAAAAAAATCTGAAGTTTTCCATTGTTTGTGAGGTTTATACTGTCTTTAAATGTTTCGATTTCCATAGAACTTCCGTAGAACTTTTTCTTAAAATCAGTACAAATTATAACACAATATAATTATATTACAAAACTTCTGGAAGCAAATAAACATCTTTTACACCGTCAACAAGAATTGCGCCCATTCCAAGTTTTAACGGCAGGTCAAGGTCAATATCGTAACGATCTCCAATGCTTAGACATTCTTCAAATTTTATTTTTTTGTTAAGAGCTGTTCCTGCGGTTTTTGCGGCAAACTCAAAAATCTCTCTGGCAGGCTTTGATTTTAGCGTTGTGTCAAGCCCAATGATTTCTGGAATAAGCCCGGAAACTCCCAGCGCTTCGAGAGTTTTTCTTGCCGTCAGAACAGGATTGTTTGTTACGCAAATGAGATAAAATTTTTCTTTTAAGGCGGAAAGAGTTTTAAAAAGCCTTGCGTCTGGTTTTAAAAATTCAGCAGGATTTATAAGTTTTTTTCTCCAAAAAATACTTTCTTCAATCGAAATTCCAAAATAAGTAAGAAGGTTTCCAAGGCTGATTTTTTGTCCGGAATGTGTGTTCGCCCAATTTTTCCTAAAATCAGAAAAAAGCCCGCGGGCTTCATCAGCGGAAATTTTTCGCATTTGGGCAAAATGTCGGATTTGACCGTCAATCTGCTCTTTTGCGTATTCAGAATTTGTATAGAGCGTAGAATCTACATCAAAAATCAGAACCTGGACTTTTTCTGGAATAAAATAAACCTTCATTAAAATGCAGCGCCTGTCTACGAGTGGTCAGCAGGCATAGCCGGAGTGTAGACGTGCGATTTTTTTACAAGAACAAATGCCGCTTCTTCTATCGAGTCGTAATATCCGAGCGAAATTCTTGCAAGAATATTGTCGCCTGCAAGTTCCGCATCCACGCATTCAGTCACAACAAACGGAACGCAGAGAGTATCGCATTTTATCTGAGTCCATTTTTCGTTTAGAGCCTGCCCGCCAGTTACGGTAATGCTTCTCGGCTGTGGAAGTCCTGCCTCTTCCGAAGCCTTTTTTAGAATGTTGAGGGCCGCCCAAAGCTGGTGAGTTACATCGTGAATAATCGCAAGTCCTTCTTTTTTTTGTTCATCCGTCAAAATCTGCGGATTTTCAAATGTCGGAGTGTCTACAATCTGCGCAACTAGTTTTTTGTGCGTAATTTTTGTTTTTAATTCGTCTTCAATCTTTTTCTTAAAATTTGCAAACCTGCTTCCTGTATCTGGAATGATTACCGCCGCATTCCACATTCCAGGAATAATCGACGGCATTGTGCGGATATTTGGCGAATTGAGCGGAACTGGAGTGCAGAGATTAAGCCCTTCGCTTGAACCTGAACGGTCGCATAGCATGCCGGTGTCGAGCGTGTCTGTTCCAATCAGCGCAACAACAAAATCAGGAGCGCCGCAAAAAACCAATGTTCCTTCGATAAGACCAGTTTCTTCAGCCGCCTGTTTTGTAATTTTTCCAGCGAGTGCGCCAGGTTTTACAAATGGAGGCAGTTTTTTGATTTCGTCATCAGAAAAACCTTCTGCCTTGAGCTGTTCTTCTGTCCAATAAATTTCTCTGAAACGTTCTTCCGGCAGAATTGTTACGGCGTTTCCTGTCAGACGGTAAATCAGGTATTCAGGAGTTCCAAAAATCTTGTCAGATTCGTACCAGTGGTGAGTGTGGAGTTTTCTAAAAGCATCCAGACGCGGAATCCACATTGACTTTTTGTCAGAAACGGAAGTTGGCGCATCTTTAGACCAAAGAAGCGTCAGCCCGTTGCTGCTTACAACCGTCGGCCCGTTGCCGGAAATACAAATCGCTTCAATTCCAGTGTCCGGCGATTTTTGCTTTAATTCTTCGACAGCTTGTTTTAAAGCCCCGACCCATTCCCGTGCAATTTTCGATTCATCTTTTTCCGTAAAATTCGCGCGTGCATAGGCAATGCTTTTTGGCGAATCTGGCATAAGCGCCGCTTTTAACGAAGAAGTTCCAATATCAACACAAAGAATAGCATCTTTCATAAAAATCTCCAATTTTTTTCGGGGCCATTTTTGCTGTCGCAAAAACCGGGTCTTGCGGGGTTTTATTCCAAAAAACAGGCTCATCCGCCAGTTTTTTGGAACGGCTTTGCCGCCCCTCCAGCCCCTTGTCCGAATTTTTTGCTTCGAGGCTTATTTTTCATTTTACAACAATTTGCGGAGATTTGCCATTTTTGCAAAAAAAAACTGCCTGATAAGGACTGAAGCGCCTGTCAGACAGTTTTTAATAATTTTTTTATTTATGCCTGAGTTTCTTCTGTATCGTCAGACTTTTTAATCAGTTTGTCGATAATCGTTCTGTTGTCCAAAAGATCGCTCAAGCTCTGATTGTGATGAATTCTTGTAATTACATTTGCAAAGAGACCAGAAACATTTGTGCTTATAAACCATTCTTTTTCTTTTAATTCTGGATGGTAAACGGCGTTTGTTCCGATTATTCGGTAGAACTGGCCGTTTTTATAAGCTTCATCGAACAGTTCAATTGCATTTCCTGTAAAGAACGGAAGCGAAATTGCGGCGATTACCTTTGTTGCGCCCTGTTCCTGCAAAAACTGCATTGCTTTAAGGAGAGTTCCTCCTGTTCCGAGCATATCATCTGCAAGGAAGGCAACTTTTCCTTTAACGTCGCCAAGAAGTTTTACGCTTTTAATATTTGTCTGTTTTGCATTCTGAGTTACGACAGAATAATCGCGTTCTTTGTAAATCATTGCGAGCGGCACTTTTAAGCCTGTAGCATAGAATTTGTTGCGGTCGATTGCGCCTGTGTCAGGGCTTACTACAACTAAATCTTCCTTGTCAGGACCAGAAAGATTTACAACCTTTGTAAGTTCACGGATAACCTGATAGGAAGCATGTAGGTTTTCGAGATGTGTCGTGTTGAATGCGTTTACAATTTCGCGAGAGTGAATGTCGAGAGTAATTACGCGGTCGACTCCACGCATTTCGTAAATGTGGCAAAGAAGCGCTGCCGTAAGACCTTCGCGGCCCTTCTTCTTGTGCTGGCGGCTGTAAGGAAATGCCGGAAGTACAAGAGTGATTGATCTTGCTCCAGCCTGCTGAACAGCATCGATTGTTACAAGAAGTGTCATTACGTGGTCGTTTACAGAGAATGTAACAACATTTTTTCCGCCGTTCATTTCAATTGGCTGGTGGTTTTCTGCATCTTGAAAAATATAAATATCTTTTCCGCGGACAGAATCCATCAATTCTGCTTTAATTTCACCGTTTGCAAACCAAGTAAAAGCTGTGTTGATTTTAAAATCTGGCGCACGGTATTTGTCGATTGCTCCGCGTACAACAAGGTCAGATGTCACCATATCGTTGCGGAAGTTGATGTCCTTAATCAGTTTGTCTTTGTCTAAAGTATATCGTTTAGAAATTACGTCATTTTTTAATGTAAAACGATGTTTGTACATGTGACGAAGATGAGTAATTACTTCGTCCGCAAATGCAGCACCGCCCGGACATGCGATTACGCCCAGGTTGGTTGGTTCTGAATAAGGCATTTTATTCTCCCATGAAAATGTGATTGATGTACACTAATACTAGCACTTCAAGCCGGCTGTGGTCAATAATTTACGCTAGATGTAGTGTTTTGACAGAAAATCATGTTTTAACTAAAATCTTTCTATATGAAACTGACGATTTTGGGATCAGGAACAAGCCATGGCGTGCCTGTAATTGCTTGTAATTGCAAAGTTTGTAAGTCTGGAGACAAAAAAGACAATCGGCTCAGAGCGAGCGCGCTTCTTTCTATAAAAAATGGCTCAGACGACAGAAATTTTCTTATTGATGTTGGGCCGGATTTTCGGGAACAGGCTCTTCGCATAAATCTTTGTAAACTTGATGCTGTTTTTCTCACACATCCTCACGCAGATCATATTCACGGAATTGACGATTTAAGAATTTTTAGCCACAAGAACTCTAGCGCAATGAACTGCGACGAAAGACTTTCTAAAAAATTTCCAGAAACTGCTGGAAAAGGTCTTGCAATGTACATGAGTTCAGATTCTGAAAAATGCGTTAAGACAAATTTTCATTATATTTTTATGACGCACGAAAAAGGCGGCGGAACTCCAAAACTGAACATAATAGATGTTGATTCGTACAATGAAAAAAATCCGCTTGAACTTGGAGAACTTTGCATTGTTCCTGTTCCGATGGAGCATGGCTGCATAAAAACGACAGGCTGGATTTTTTCTAAAAAACTGAATGGAAAAAAACGTTCAATTGCTTATCTTACTGACTGCAATTTTATAAGCGAAAATTCTTTAAATCGGGTAAAGAATGCCTGCTCAGGCGGATTTCTCGATCATCTTGTAATTGATGCTCTTCGTGCAGATAAACACTCTTCTCACAATAATTTTGATCAGGCGCTTTTTTATGCAGATAAAATTGGAGCGGCGCATACTTGGTTTACTCATCTTTCTCACGATTTTTTGCACGGAGAAATTCAGAATTATATTGATAAAAAACTGCCGGAATTTGCTAATCTGCAAAAAATTGTTGAAAACGGCGGAACTGTCTGTCCAGCGTTTGACGGTCTGGAACTGGAATGTAGGTGAGGATTTCGCTTTTTTATAAGAAAAACTTAATACGCTTCGGAATAGATATAAAAAAACTGATTTTGGACAAATTAACGCATAAAATTGGCATAAAATCAGTATTTTGAATTGACATAAGCGGAAGAATTTCTTAAAATAATGGAACTCACGTTGAATTGATTTTGAGGTAGGTATATATTATGTCAAGAGTTTGTGATGTTTGCTTGAAAGGTTCAATGACAGGTAACAAAGTTTCTAAATCATACAACCACACACGCCGCATTTGGAGACCAAATCTTCTTAAAGTAAAGACAGAAATCGCTGGTACAACACGCACTTTGAACGTTTGCACTCGCTGTCTTCGCAGTGGTTTTGTAACAAAGAAAATCAATGTTGTTCCTGCAAATGCTGGTGCGCCAAAAGCTGAATAATTATTGAATCTTTCTGAATAGCCGGTTCTTCGTGAGCCGGTTTTTTTTTATGTCTAGAGAACTTTTTGCGTGCGCTAGCCAGCTCAGTTTCAGATACCAGCTATGCACGTTTTTGTTAAGTTCTATTTTTTGCCGTAAGTTGCTTCGATTTCCTGTATTTGATCGCGGATTGCGGCGGCTTGTTCGTATTCAAGCCGGTCGGCACAATCGCTCATTTCTTTTTTTAGGGCTTCGATTAACTTTTTGCGCTGTTTTGGGTCGAACAGGTTCGCGCTCTTTTTTAGAACTTCGAGTTGTATTTTTTCGGTTTCCTCGGCATCTTTTTGTTGACGTACGAGTATGTCTTGAACAGTTTTGCTTACAGTGTGAGGCGTAATTCCGTGTTCTTCATTATATTTTTGCTGGATCGCACGACGGCGTTTTGTTTCTTCTACGGTTTCTTTGATTGCTGGCGTGATTGCATCTGCGTACATTACAACCGTTCCGTTTTCATTGCGGGCAGCGCGGCCTACAATCTGGATTAAAGATGTTGTCGAGCGCAAAAATCCAATTTTATCTGCATCGAGAATTGCGATAAAACTTACTTCTGGAAGGTCGATTCCTTCGCGCAGAAGGTTGATACCAATTAAAACGTCGATTTCGCCCAATCTAAGGCTTTTTAGAATTTCAACACGCTCAAAAGTGTCGATTTCCGAGTGAATATATTTTACTTTTAAATTCAGTCCAAGAAGATAGTCCGTCAAATCTTCCGCCATTTTTTTTGTCAGCGTAAGAATAAGGCTCCTCTCGTGTTTTTCAATGCGCTTTTTTACTTCGTTGTAAATGTCTTCCATTTGACCTTCGCTCGGGCGGACTTCGATTATTGGATCCAAAAGTCCAGTTGGGCGGATCAACTGTTCTACAACTTGTGTTGACTGTTTTATTTCTTCTTTGCGCGGTGTTGCCGTTACGTAAATAACTTGATTCAGTTTTTTTTCAAACTCGTCAAATTTTAGAGGGCGGTTGTCGAGGGCGGAAGGCAGGCGGAACCCGAAGTCGATAAGATTTTGTTTTCGGCTTCTGTCGCCTTCGNNCAATTTGCGGAACTGTAACGTGGGCTTCGTCAATCAGGCACAAAAAGTCGTCTGGAAAATAATGCAGGAGAGTTGCCGGCGGTTCGCCGCGTTTTCTGCCGGAAATTGGGCCTGAGTAATTTTCGATTCCAGAACAGTAGCCCATTTCTTTCATCATTTCTACGTCGTATGTTGTCCGGGTTTTTATTCTTTCGGCCTCGAGAGGTTTTTGTTCAATCTGAAATTTTTTGACCTGTTCAGCCATTTCTTCGAGAATCCTGTCTGTAGCCTTTAAAAGCGCATTCTGCGGTACTACGAAGTGCTTTGACGGATAAAATTGCATTTCGTCCAACTCTTCTTCGGTTTCGCGGGTGAGAACATTAAAACGCTTTATTGAAGAAATTTCGTCAAAATCAAGTTCAATTCTGTATGCAGTGTCGGTTTCCATATATGGAGGAAAAACTTCGATAACATCGCCTCTGACACGGAAATTTCCGCGCTCTAAAACCATATCGTTTCGCTGGTATTGAATTGATGTCATCTGCCGTTCAAATTTCCTTGTATCAAAAAATTCACCTTTTTCGATATGAACACGCATTTCTTTGTAGAGGTCAGGCATGCCAAGACCGTAAATGCAGCTGACTGTAGCTACAACAATCACATCGCGCCTTTCCATAAGGGAATATGTTGCTTTTAGGCGAAGCTGGTCAATTTCTTTGTTTACATCGGCATCTTTTTCTATGTACAAATCCCGTGCAGGAACGTATGCTTCTGGCTGGTAATAATCGTAATAAGAAACAAAATATTCGACTGCATTTTCTGGAAAGAAAGATTTGAATTCCCGGTAAAGCTGGGCGGAAAGCGTCTTGTTGTGCGAGATGATGAGAGTCGGACGCTGAACTTTTTCGATTATTTTTGCCATGGTAAAGGTTTTTCCAGAACCAGTAACGCCCTTTAACGTCTGGTACCTGTCGCCGCGCAAAAAGCCTTCGCTTAATTTTTCTATTGCCTGCCCCTGATCGCCGCTTGGCTCGTAAGGAGCAACTACCTTGAATTTTCTCATGCCTTGATTATACAGCCTATTCTTTGAGTTTTGAAATAGCTTAAAAAAATAACAATGGGGAAAGAAGGATAAAAGAGGAAAGCGCAAGATTATGCTTTTATAATTAAATTAAGCTAATGTTATATTTTTCTACCAAGACTTAGTGAGAAAGAATCTAAGCAAGTTCCTCCTTGAAAATTTTTTTGCTCTAAGAAGTCAGAATTGGAAACTCCTATAACATTGTCAGCGGTGCTTCCTTTTAATAATGGAATGTGGTTATAGGAGAGTCTTAGAAAGATTTTTTTATAATAGAATTCACTTGATAATGAAAATCCGAACTTTCCATCAAATGAATCATAAAATTGTTTTTTTCGCATGTAATGACTGTCAATTGCATTCCCTTTTATGTATGGGTTTAGTACACCGATTAGTTTTACGGTGAAGTTTTTTGAAGTTACCGCGGTAGAGAGACCAATTCCGAATATAAAGAATTCAGATTCATAACTTATGACATTGCCTTTTAAGTTCGTTTTAGTTTCGTTTCCTGTCCAAATACCTGTTTCTGGGTATTGATAATATCCGTCTCTGCCAAAAAATTTTTGATTTTTGTAGCAGAACGTTGCAAATGGGAAAAAAAATAAATTTTTAGAGCTGAAATTATATCCTGCTTGGAATGTGAAAGCATATTTTTTATCAACATACAGGTTATGACTGGAATACTGACTAATATCAGTACTGTTAAAATCTAAGTCTTTAAGAGTGCCACTTTTTATAGGAATAACAGTTGCATACGACAAATTAAATTCAAAATTGTGTAGTCGAGATAAAACTCCTAATTCTATGTATGGAATAATTGGACAGTCCCAGGTAAGTTCGCTTACTTTTGAGTCGTTTTGAAAAACATATTCTTTTTGAGAAAATGTATTGATTCCTGCTGCCGTTGTAAGCGTAAAAATTTCTGCATATGAAATAATCACTGGCATAAGCAGGAATTGGATTAATAGCAAATATTTTTTCATAAAAAATTTATGATTTTGGCCACTCTACCGTAACAGCGGTTTCGTATTTTCCATACTTAAAAATATAAATTTTTGTAGCAAAACCTGTTGGAATTGTATCCTCGTATTTTATGATGAGTTTGCTGTTTTCTTTATCATTATCTATAGAAATAATGGAAAAAGATTTTCTTTCCTCTGTAGATGAATTAAGCGTATGCAGTTCAAAACGAACATCGTTCTTGTTATATTTACCGTCATAATACAATATAAGTGTATTGTTTGTTGTAAAGTAAGCGTTTCCTGGCTCAAATTCTTCTATTTCGTAACAAGAGGTAAACAGAAAGAAAATTAGCAGACATAAAATGGTATAGTTTTTTTTCAATTTTGGCTCCCATAAAAAGTCAAGATTAAAACTTCATTTTTAATCTTGACTTTTTTAAGTTGTTTCGCAACGAATTGAGAAACAACCGAATACTCTTTGTTTATAGTTTTATAATGGAATTAATAAATTTGCGGGCATGAAAATTTTTCATAATCGTAAATGTGCCTTATTTTCTTTCTACCGAAACAATATCTTTAAGTCCTGCACCCATATAAACGTATAATTCTATAATCGAATCAGCAGGAATATCTCCTTTATATGATATAGTAAGATAACTGCTGAGCGGTTTGTTTAATATAGAACCTAATTCATGTTTTGTTTTCTTATTTGTCATGGGATCATAATGATATAACTCAAAATCTACACTATCATAATATCCGAAATAGTGCAGAATGATTTTGTTTCCAGATTCAAGATAACAGTTACTTGCTCTGAAAGAATCTTCCGTTGTATCGCAAGACATCAGTGAATATAAAGATATTAAATATATAATAAATAAACATAACCGTTTTTTCATAGTTGTTAGTCCTGAATTTATTGGTTAATCGTTAATATCGGAAACGTACTCTTTTGTTGAGGTGTTTTGTAAATTTCAAATTTTCCAAAATTTTTAGATTTATGACCGACGATAGGTAATGACAAATCAAAAGCACCTCCAAATTTTATACTAAACTTATTTGAAAAGAAACCGTCTATAGATCCATTAGTCTTTACATTAATTCCTGCTGATACTTGTTCTGTTACAGGAAGATTGATATTTATATTTCCTGCTGATACCCCAAGCCCCAAATAAGGAGTTAGCGCAAAATATGGGCTGACAGATGCTGTTATTGACAAACCATTTTTCTCTGAACTATTTGCAATTCCAGCAAAAAAAGCACATTCGGCGAGCGCATCGCAAGTTTTTGTATATGGTTCAAAATAGATTGAATATCTATATATCCATTTACGCCATACTTTGAACCATTTTACTCTTCGAGAGCCGTAATCTGCTCCGACGTTTACATTTGCTCCTGCAAGACCTGTGAATCCTGCATAAAGATAGTCTGAATTTACTTCGCCATTTATTGAATACGGAATGTCATAGTCCCCTCTTAGTCCATAAACAAATGGGACAGGCCCTATGCAGAAAGAACCGTTTATGTTGAAAATATTCTGTTCTCCTCCAATCAGTGAGGCTGAATATGCGTATTTGAGACATGTTCTTGCATAGGTAGAAAGCATTGTATATGCAGAAAGGTCTGCTTTGCAATTTGACCATGAAATTGTAAAGCGTCCGCCTAAATATAAATTGGTTTCAATATCTAACTCTGCAAATGTTAAGTTTCCTGCATTGGAATTTCCGATTCCTAATTTGTTATTTGTTATTTTTTTTGATAAAAAACCGATTTTGATTTTTTTACAGCTATTTACTTTGTTCTCTAGATTTTTTGTACTTGCTATATACTCATTATATGATGTTGCTAATTTATATCCTGCTTTTCCAGAGAATTCTATATCTTTCCAATTTGCAAAATTTGTTATTGTTTTAAAATTTTTTGTATCACCTATTGTATTAGAAAGTTCAATTGGTCTATAACTCAAGGAAGAAACACTTCTTGTTTCATTTGTGTCGGATTCTTCTTCATTTTCTGTTGCATTGATATAAACAGAAACTAAAGGAAGAATATCTGTAATATCTGTGCAGTTATAGTCTATTGCAGGACATACTTCTTTAAATGTGTCACTCATAAACATTCTGTTTAACGAAACAAGTTCGTATTCTGATAAAGTATTTGTAATAGCTAAAATTTCTTGAAACTCACTGTCTATCTCTAAGTTTAAGTTTTTTATGCAAAGTGGAACAAAATTTTCTTGAAGAAGTATTTTGTTCAGTGTAACAACTGCCTCTAGTTCTGAGGATACTGGTTCATACTTATTTATAATTTCAAGAGGAAGTGTTTCAATCAACTCGATAGCACTATAACCTGTGCTGAAATCTTCTTCTGTAAAATAAAAATTGACATCTGCTATTGAATCTTCAGTTTCGAGATCTGATTCATCTATGCTTCTTGCATTTTTATATGATGTATTGCCTTTTACTTTGTGATATGTTCCTGTTTTATTGTCAAGAACAAAATCTCCAGCCGAAAGACCTTTTACAACAGAGCGTGTAGAAGAATTGTTTTCATATTTACTTACGATAAATTGTCCGTCAGGATTTATTCCGAATAGACCTGCTGGATAAACGCCACGTGTGTATATTGTTCTGGTAAAATTGAAAACATGCTAGTGTATTGATTTTCTTGATTACTTATGAATGTAAGCCAAAGTGTTTTTTCAAGACCTGCTCTTTTTGTCAGGGGTTTTGAGTATGATACGTCTGCAAGTCCGTCTCCATTTAAGTCTGCGTTTTGATTTACTTCGAGATTAAATGATTTTTCAGTATTTTTTATTCCGTTTTGGGAGTATTCAACATAAGAAAAATTTATAGATTTTTCAGTTATATTATTAATGTATATGTATCCGTATAAAGCTTCGTTTTCGATATCTGTATAAATAATATCGTCTTTTGATACTTCATTTTTTGTAACTTTTCCTAATCGAGTTGCAATATAGATACCTTGTAAAAGCTGGCTGTTTGACAAATCTTTAGGATTGTAAAGAATTGAACCTCCCATATAGGCTTTTGTAGAAATTGAGCGATAGTTTATTTTATCACTTATATCGGAAATGTTGTTGGAATATGCTTTTTGTGTAGCAAAAGAGCAAGCTGTTTCTGTTAATACTAATAAAATGGCAGAAAAAACTGCCGTTACAATGATATTTTTTTTCATAACTTTCTCCTGTTAATTAAAAATATAATGAAAAGCGATATCTCTTAATCATCGCATTTGTAAAAATGTTTTTTTTGCTGAGTAAAAATTTGTTTCATAACTATGTTTTCATTTTTTAACTTCCTCCCTCTAAATGTCTTTATAACAGATTGTTAGATAAAGCGCAAGATTATGCTTTTATAATTAAATTAAGCTAATGTTTCTCTTGAAAAAAACAAAACGTTTAGATAAAATGTATCATTGTCTTGGAATATATCTGTTGGAGGATATTTATGAAATTCTTGAATAAATACAACTATATCTCTTTTGTATTGTTGTTTTTAGTTATCGTTGCTCAGTTTGTTCCTTTTACAAACTCTGCAAAACTTTACTCTGAAGTAGAAGATATGGGAAAAACATGGGCTGAGCTTCCTGTTGGAATTACAGGAAAAGATAAAAGTTCATGGCCGCCAGAGATTAAATACGGTGAATTTAAAGATTGGGAAAAATCTGTACAGGAAAAATATCCATTGTACGGCGAAAAAACAATTTCCCTCTTTACTTACGTTTGGGATCCTGCTGGCGCTCTTTACGGTTCAAAAGTAAACGCTTTTATTTTTGCTCAGGTTGCTTTTATTGCCTTCCTTTTGGCTACTTTCCTTATCAAAAACTTTATGGCTAAGGCTGTGTTTGCATTTATTCTTGGAATTGCCCACATCTGGGCTTTTGTTCAGATGTTTGTTTTGAAAGGAACTGGAGATCTTTCTCCTTATATGGTTGTTCCTGTATTTATGGCAGTAATTGCTGTTCTCGCAATTGCCGCTGGTGTTTACTTTATCCCTGAATACTTTAGAGAAAAGAAACACAACGAAGAGATCAGAAAATCACTCTAGTTTGTTATTTACGGCCCGGCTGTTTGTCCGGGTCTTTTTTTTCTTTGTGAAAAAATATTTTGTGCTAGAATTATAAAATGAATAAAAAAAATTCTTGGTTTTCAGCTTTTGTTGTTTTTCTTTTTTTTGTTTGCCAAACTGGAATTTTTGCACAAAAAAGCGGATATAAAATCGTTCAGGTTGAATTGCCCTGGGGAAAAACGGTTTTATATTCGACATTTTACTGTTTTAATGATTTGGAAACAGGAAGAAATCTTGCCGAAGAGCTCTACGGCGTTAAAAATCTTGATAAAATCTTAAAAGCCGGACGATTTAGAAAGTTGATGGCAATTCCTGTCGGTTCGGAACTTAGCGCATATAATTTTGCGATTATGACTTACAATAAGGAATTTTGGTTTTTTGAAAGCCGTGATGACGGCTGGCTGTGGGGGACTGGACGTTATTAGTTTTTTTTATATTTTTTTTGACACTTTTATAAGATTTGTCATTTTGATATACTTGATTGCAGTTTTACAAAAGTGGAGATAGAAAAATGGCAGATTTAATTCCTCAGAAAACAGAAAGCAGGCAGTATTTTAACGATGATTTGTCTTTTAACTGGGAAACAATGGTGTTTTTTAGCCAGTGCAATATAAATAAAAATTTAAGCCTTAACGAACTTTTAAAACTTACTTCAGATATTGCAGTTGAAGATTTTGCAAGACGCGGAATGAGCCGCGAAACTCTGGCAAAAAACGGAATTGCCATTCTTGTTTCGAGAGATTCATTTAGGATTCATAAATTTCCGAAAGAAAACCAGCGGATTGTTGTGCGCACTTGGGAAGAAAAAAGCGAAGCTTTGCAGTTTGTGCGCGCTGTTGAGATTGAAACTCTGGACGGTGAAAAGCTTGTTAGCGGAATAACAGCATGGCTTTTGGTTGACTTGAATAATCGCCGTATTTTGCCTATTAAAAAGTTTGATGAAATGGGATTGCGTACGCCGACCCTGAGAAAAATGGAGCACGACTGTCTTCCTTATGGAAAAATCCAGATTCCTGAAGACGCGGTGCTTTTGGACGAACGTTTTATAAGATATACGGATTTGGATGCAAACGGACACACAAACAATTCGAGGTATGCGGCTTTTGCGGTTGATGCTTTGCCTGCTGAATTTCAGGGAATTGAATTTAAAGATGTCAGAATAAACTTTGCTAAAGAGGCAATGCTTGGACAAAAAGTGCAGGTTTTTGGAAAAATTGACAGGGAAGCAAAGAAAATTATTCTGGTTGGAAAAACCGAAAGCGGTACTTCTTTTGAAGCCGAGCTTTTGTGGTAGTTTTTTGATTTACCTGTCTGTAAAAACGGATGGACAAGGGGCTGGAGTACCGCCGAAGGCGTTCCAAAAAGGTTTTTCTTTTTGGAATGGAGCGCTGCGACGCGGAAGTACGGAAGACCCGGTGGGGCTTGGATAAGCCCCATGGCCCCAAAAAAATTACTGATTCTAATTTTAAGGTGAATTTAGCATCCATGGAGCTTTTTCTTTTATGGATTCCATGTCTATGTTTTTTACGAGATTTAAAACTGTGTTTACCAAATTCATAATTTTGTCTAGCGCTTTGTAGATATAAATAAAATAGTAAACCTGAGTGCCTTTTTTGTGGCTGATTATCATGCCTGCGTCTTTTAAAATTTTAAGATGGTGCGAAATTGCCGGGCGTGAAAGGTTGATTTTTGCAGTTATATCTTGAACGTCCATGCCGTCTGTGCCGGATTCTGCGAGTATAAGGAGAATTTTTTGGCGTACAGGGTCGCTTAACGTTGTCAGGTAAGGAGTGCAGACTTCAAACTGGTCGCGGATAATGCTGATTTTTTGTTTAAATTCTGTTTCGTCGGTTTTCACCAAAATGTGTGCCTCTATTGGTTTATTTGTTTAATCGGTTAAGTTTATAAACGCTTTGACGAATTGTCAAGTTTTTGAGTTTCCTTTTGATTGTAAAAAAGTGTTTTATGATTAGTTTTTATAAAGAGAGTCAAAAAAGTGGAAAGAAAACGAAAAAAAAAGAAAAAAAAGGAAAATTGTGATTTTTTTGGAACGCTGTTATTATAAAGTTTAGTTAATGTTGAAAAATTTTAAAGTTGATTTAGAGTTTATATTGAAGAGTTTCGTGGGCTTATTGAAGTTTTTATTGAAAAAATAATTTTTTTTTATTCAATGTTAAAAATAGTAAAAAAAAATATATTTTATTGACGTTTGAAATTAAAGAGATTATATTTTGTTTATGCGTTTAATTTCTTAAACTTATAAACAAAACTTAGCATATTGGCATAATTAAAAGCTGTGCTGAATTTATTGTGTATTTAACAGAAGGAGGATTTATTTAATGAATCGTTTATTTAAGCATCCATGGCTTATTATTGTAACAACTTTTCTTGTTACAGGTCTGCTTGCATTCCAGCTTAAAGATATTAAGATGGATAACTCGACCAGATTGTATTTTCCTCAAAAGCATGAATCTTATCAGCGTTTGATTGATTCGGAGGATCGGTTTGGAAGCACTGTTGTAATCGGAGTTTCTCTTGAAACAGATAAGGGAACAATTATTACTCCGGAGAATTTGCAGATTATTGACCATATTTCTACGGATGTGGAAAACCTTCCTTGGGTTGATAGAATTGATTCTCTTACAAAAATTGACTTTATTGAGGATGTTGACGGTGCCCTTACTGCTGGAAACATTATCAGTGCAGAGCGCGATGAAAACGGATACCTTCCTCTTTTGACTCAGGCTCAGGTAAATGATCTTAAACAAAATCTTACTGATTGGGACGAAATGTATACACGTTCGATTATTTCGGACGACAACAAAGCGGCTCAAATGCAGATTACGCTTGTTACAAACAATCACCCTGGCGAAATCGCATATTTGAGTTCTTTGTCTGCTTCTCAGGTTGATGCCCTTGCAAATGCCGGAATCAAGACTTTTGAGGAGTTTAAAAAGGCTCAGAAGACCGGAAAGCTTTCCTCTATTGAAGGTTTGTCTGAACAAGAGCTTGCTTCCCTTGCCGAAACTATAAATGAGGCTGCAAAAACTCAAATATCTGAATCTGACCTTGAGGCCGAAACTCTCGCTAAAGTAAAAGAGATTGCCCTTAAATATACAAAAGGCACAAATCTTAAAGTTATTTTCTTTGGCGATCCTGTTGTTTCTGAAAACTTTATGGATTACATGACTTCGGATTTGACGAACTTGATTCCTCTTGTTTCAATCGTTGTTCTTTTGACTTTGTTTGCAAGTCTTAAAACTTTGGACGGAACTCTTTTGCCGCTTGTTACTGTTTTGCTTGCGACTGCCTGTACTTGTGGTCTTATGGCTGTTTTTGGATTTACATTCACGATTGTTTCAAGTGTAATTCCTGTTGCTTTGATTGCCTGCGGTTCCGCGTACGGAATTCACGTCATGACGCATTATTATATCGCTCTTGACGAGGCAAAAGCTAACGGCGTTGAAATTACAAAAGAAAGTCACAAAGATATTATTTTGAAAGGTGTTGCTGGTTGCAGCACTGCGGTTTTTCTTGCTGCAATTACAACTGTAATCGGATTTATTTCTTTGATTTTGAGTCCGATGGGGCCGCTTCACAGTTTCTCAATCTTTACCGCAGTTGGAATCGCGCTTTCATGGATTTTTGCGGAAACATTTATTCCAGCAGTTTTGATGATAAAGCCTGTAAAAAGAATTGGCCAGAAATCAAAATTGATAATGAAACTTTCAAAAAAAGCAAAAAAGCACATTATTAAGCGCGGAAATGAACGCAAAGACACTTTATATAACATCTTCCTTTTCTTCTGCGGTTCGCGCCCAAGAATGTTTGTGTTTATGATTTTCCTTGTTGTGGTTTCTGTTTTTGGTGTGCGCAAGGTAAAAATCGAGTCTTCAATGATTAACTATTTCCCGCCGGATTCTCAGTTGCGTCAGGATATTGATTATGTTGACGAAAGATTTGCTGGAACAAACTTGATTTTTATGCTGGTTGACGGTCCGAAAGTTACTGATGAAAACGGAAACTTCCTTGATGAGAACGGAATCCCGGTTATGAACAAAGATGGAAAATTCCTCGACGTGAACGGAAATATCATCAAAAAATCTGATGGACGTCATTTTGCGCTTGTTGAAGGTTCTATGAAAGATCCTGATATTCTTGAGGCGGTTGACGGTCTTCAGGAAAACATTCAGAGCAAATTCCCTTATATCGGAAAAATAGTTTCGTTCCCGACCTTAATCAAGCGAATGAACCAGGTTCTTCACGCTCCAAGCGCGGAGGCTGTCGCTGTTTCTTCTGGCTCTTCAAGCGGAGAGGCCGGCTCAGGCGATTTCAATTCTGACTTTGACTTTGATTCCGGCTCGGATTTCGATTTTGATTCAGGTTCAGATTTTGGATTTGATACGAATTCCGATTTCGGCGGATTTGACGCTGCTGATTCTTCTGATGAAGATGAAATGCTTCCAGACTATGTTGACCCGAACGTTGAATATGTAAAAAAACTCAACAGCACTCTTACAGTTGATGAAGGATTTAAGCTTTTGACTTCTGCTTATGCAGAGGCGGGCGGAAAAAACGCTTCTCTTGACGATGTTGTAAAAGTTCTTGAGAAAAAATTGAATTACAAAGGAACGGATTATTACGAAATTCCTTTTGATGAGGCTAAATACGGCTATAAGCAGCATGCGGCTCTAAAAAACATTGTTGGAAACTTCCTTTCGATGCTTTCTGACAAGGAAACTTTGGGACGCTGGGCAAATGATCCTCAGAACGAAAATGTCTTGAACCCGAACAGATTGCGTGTTCAGCTTGTCTCTCGTTCTAATTCAAGCAGCGACATTGAAAAAGTAATCCGCGAATGTAATTCTTATGCAAAAAACCACTTCCCGGAAGGCTACACAATTTCGTTTACTGGAAAGGGGGAACTTGAAACTGTAATGACAGAAATGGTTTTCTCAAGCCAGATTCAGAGCTTGATAATCTCGCTTTTGAGCGTTTTCGTTGTGATTGCAATCTCGTTCCGTTCGGTTTTGGCAGGGCTTTTGGGAGCCGTTCCTCTTTCTCTTACAATTTTGCTCAACTACTGGACGATGGGAACTTTGGGAATTAGCCTTGACCTTGTTACTTCAATTATTGCTTCTGTTGCGGTCGGAATTGGAATTGACTACACGATTCACTTCCTTGAAACTTACAGAATGGAACGCGCAAAGACAACTGATGTTCATGCCGCTGCAAGACGCACATTTAAATCGAGCGGAAGCGGAATTTTGACGAATGCACTTGCCGTTGGTCTTGGATTCTTGGTTTTGTGCCTTTCAAGATTTATGGTTTTGCGCTATATTGGAATTTTGGTTGCAATCGTAATGTTTACAAGCTCAATGCTTGCAATGACAATTCTTCCGGGATTCTTGACAAACTTTGATCCGAAATTCTCTCGCCCAAAAGTGGAGCCGACAGAGGATTTGGGTGCTGCCGAAGATTTGATTGAAGAATCTGAAGAAAAAAAATAAAAACTAATCTGCAAGAATGCAGTAAATGGGAGTGTAAGATAAAAACAGACGAAAATGGCGTCTGTTTTTATCTTT